>DATGDV010000314.1:0-5381 GCA_035310685.1 Thermoanaerobaculia bacterium | reverse complement strand
AGCGCCGCGAGGCGCTCGGACTTGTCTTCGAGCTTCGTGACCTGGACCCTGGCCGCCTGGGAGCTCTCTTCGAGCTGCGCGAGAAGAGTCGCCCGCCGCGTGCGTGCGGCCAGAAGCGCCGCCTCCTTCCTCCGGCTCTCGGCCGCAAGAGCCGCGAGCTCTTTTCGCCGGTCCGCGAGGTCCTGTTCGCGCTCTCCCAGCGTCGCCACCGCCGTCTCGTAGTGCTCGAGGAGGGCGGCATCGCGCCGGGCCAGGTGCGTCAGGATCCGGAGGCCCGCGAGGAACGACTCGCCGGAGTCGGCCGCGGCGAGCGGCCGGAGATACCCGAGCCTGCCCATCCGATAGAGAGCCGCGAGGCGGACTCCGAGGTCCTCGCGCAGACCTCCGACCTCTTTCAGCGCCGCGTCGCGCTCCGTCGAGGCGCGCGCCGCCTCCCGTTCCGTGTCGGCCTTCTTCAGCTCGAGCACGCGGCGCTCGGCCGCCTGGAGCTGGAGGTCGAGCTCAGCCGTCTCCATCTGCGCCTTGAGATCCGCCGCGCGGCGCGTGGACACGTCGAGACGCGCCTTCAGCCCGGCGATGTGGCGGCGCAAGTCGGTGAGCTCCGCTTTTCGCTCGGCGACGCCCAGCGAGGCCGCGGGCCTCTCCGCCGGCGGAGGCGTCTCGGTGGCGGCCGGCGGCGTCGCGGGCGCAGGTTGCTCCTGCGCACGCGTTCCGGCGGCGAGCACGAGAAACGCGACCACGGCGGGGAGGCGTCTCAGAACAGCGACACCCCGTCGAGCTTCGCGGGCGGCGTCACCCCGAGCACGTGATAGATCGTGGCCGGAACGTCCGCGATTCCCGGCTGCTTGTCTTTCGGAAGCGCGCGATTCGCGAAGAGGATGCCCGGCACGAGGGCCGGATCGAGGGAGCAGTGGTCCCCGGACCAGACCTGGGCGTTGTCCTCGAACATCTCCTTCGTCACGACGCCGAGGGTGCCCTGCCAGCCGATGCGCGTGCCTGCCGTGTTCGTGACGAAAAGGTCCGGGATGACGTCGGCGTCGAACGAGCCGTACGCCTCCTCGCGCGTGAAGATGCGCGAGATGGCGCGTTGGGATGTCTTCGGATCCACCAGCGTCACGAGCTTCTTCCGGATCTCTTCGCGCACGGCCTCGTACTCGGCGCCCGGCGAGATGCACCCCTGGCCCTCGCGCCCTTTCAGGTTGACGTAGATGTCGCCGAGACCCATCGCGTAGGCCTTCGTCCTGGACCAGTCCACGTTCGGCCAGAACTCGCCCTGCCCGAAGAGCATCTCGAGGTCGGCCGTCTGCGAGCCGTCGCCGCCCTTGAGCGTCATGAAGCCGTTCTGGACGAGCCACGTGTTGTAGTTGACAGACCGCCGCCACGTCGCGAACCCGTGGTCGGAGAGGACGATCAGGACGTCCTCGGGCCCCAGCTTCTTCATCGCGTCGCCCACGATCGCGTCCATCCGCTCGTAGGTCTTCTCGATCGCGGGCCCCCACGTCGCGGCCTTTGCGGCGTCGTACGCTGGATGCTGCGGGTCGAGGAATCGCCAGAAACAGTGTGCGACGCGATCGGGAAACTCGTAGATCTGGACGAAGAGGCGCAGGTCCTTCTCGTCGAGGAAGTCGTTCATCATCTTCCGGAACGGCTCCACGGTGTGATCCACGTCCTCGAGGAACGTCTTCTCGTCGATCGTCTCCTCGCTCATCGACCACGTGTCGATCTGCCAGCCCATCGTCTTGTAGAGGCCGTAGCGGTCCGCGAGCTTCTTCGAGAGCCCGGCGGGCGCCGCGATCTTCACGGACGGGGGGAGATCAGACGGGTTGAAGTGAATCGGAGAGAGGTAGAGCCTGATCTCGGGCGAGAGGGACGCGAGGTGGAAACGCCCGATGCCCGTCATCTTCACGAGGGAGTTGAACGGGAACGTGAAGACGACCCACGGCGACCACTCGCCGACCTTCAGGGTCAGCGGCTGAGAGCCCTTCGGCGCGACGGTCAGGCTGCCGCCGTCGGGGGCGACCGTAAGCGTCATCGGCGTCTTGATGATGGGCGGCTCCTTGAAGAGCTTGTTGTACGGCCCGAAGACCTCCGTCTCGATCGTGCCCTTGTTCGACTCGAGCCGCACCAGCTCGACCGAGAACTCGTTCTTGTTCTTCGCGGCGAAGAACGGGTCCGACGTGTAGTAGCTCGGAGTCCCGACGCGCCCGCGCACGTCCGTCACGCCGAGCCCTGAGAGGAGGCGCCCATGGTCGTAGTCCGCGGCGGGAAACGTCACGGGCACGTGCATCACCACGGACGCGATCCCCTTGCGCCCGGCTTCCTCCCAGAACGGAGTCCCGCGGCGGTTGTTGATCGGCCACGGGATCTCGGAGGGGAGCAGGGAAGAAATACGAATTCCTATGAAGGTGAAGATGGCCGCGACCCCCAGAGCGGCGAGAAGGGGGGCCACGGATGCGGTGCGGGCGCCGGACCTCCCGGACGCGGCGTCGCCGTCGCTCCCGGCGAACCCTTTCACGCGCCTTTTGAGCAGAATCTTCAATAGCCCCGCGACGAGCACGAACGAGACGATCCCGAGCACCGCCGGCACACCAACCCGATTTCCCTTTCCGAACAGAAAGCTCTTCCTGCCTTCTTCCTCGATCGCGAACTCGGGGCGGTAGGTCTTCGGGTTCCGCTTCAGGAAGTCGAAGATCAGCGTGCGGCCGGGCGAAAGGCCGGTGGAGAACGTGGACCAGGACACCGGCGTCTGCGCCGGAATCGTGGGCGTCAGCGCGGTGAAACCGCCCTTCGCCGCGAGCGCGGCGAGATTCGGGAGACGGCCCTCGGCCACGCCCTTGGCAACGAGAGCGTGGTCCGCGCCGTCGAAGCCGAGGACGATGACGCGGGGAGCGGCCGCCGCGGCCAGGGGCGGAGCCAAGGCGAGCGCGAGGACGAGAACGGATGCCGAACGGAACCGGGACTTTTGCGACACCGATGGCATGCGCCATTCTAGAGGCGTCGTGAGAAAATCACGCCGCCGTTTCGAACTCCTCTGAAATCGCCGCCCAGACCTCGGCGGGTCTCGTCTGGACGATGAGGTGCGGGCCCTCGATCTCGACGATCGAGCCGTCCTGGACGCGGGAGAAGAAAGCCCGCGAGCGCGACAGCGGCACCAGGTTGTCGCTCGTTCCGAGAATCGTCAACAGAGGGGGCGCCAGGTGGGACGCGAGATCCTCTTCCGTCGCGGAATAGATGGCGGAGAGGCGTTGGGCCAGGATTCCCTTCGGCAGCGCGCGGACCTCGTCGAGCGCCGCTCGCGCGACCGCCGTGTCCCCGCCCGACAGCGCCATCGACGCACCCCAGGCGGGCATCCATGACGAGGCCGCGATCGACGCCAGGATTCCTTCCGGAACCCGCACCGACATCTCGACGACCGGATTGCAGAGGACGAGAAGCGAGACCTTCTGGCCCAGCCGGGCCGAAAGGCGCGCCGCGACGGGACCCGAGAAGGACTCTCCGAGCAGCACGAATCCCTCCAGCGGCCTGAGCTCCGGAAGAATCACGTCCGCGATCTCGTCGAAGGTCTGCCCGCCGACGGTCGGGAGAGCGAGAGGCAGACAGTTCGCCCAGGCGGGAGCGAGCGCCACGAAGGACGAGAACAGGGCGCGGCTCCCGTGGAGGCCCGGCAGGAGGACGACGTCGGCTCTCACGAGACGCAACGAGATTGTCGCAGAGCGGTCGGATCAGCCCGGCAGAAATGCGACGAAGCGCGGCGTGGCTCCTTCAATCCGGCGACGGCATCGTCGCCGGATCGCCGGCTCTCCAGGCGAAGACCGTCCGGCCCGCGACGGCCGAGAGGACGATGGCCCCCCCGAGAAGGGCCCAGGCCGACGGCCTCTCGCCGAGCCCCAGGAACGCCCACAGCGGATTGAACATGGGCTCGAGCATGCCGAGGAGCGACGCCTCCGCCGCCGGCACGACTGCGAGGCCGCGCACGAAGAGGACGTAGCTGATGCCCATCTGGACGATTCCGAGGAAAAGAACGAGCAGGATTCCTCGCCCGTCGAGCGCGAGGTGGGAGAACGCGAACGGGAGCGCGAGGGCAGCCGCGAGGAAATTCCCCGCGATGACCGAGGGAATCGCGTCTCCCGCGGCGTCCCGCCGAAGGCACAGGATCACGAGGCCGAAGAAGAAGCCCGCCACGACCGCCACGAGATTCCCCGCGAGGGCGCCTGGGTCGAGCCTCCCGACGAAGAAGAGCGACATGCCTGAGAGAGCGACCGCTACGGCAACCGCATCGACGCGCCGGAGGCGCTCCTTGAGGAGGAACGGGGCGAAGGCGAGGACGTAGAGCGGACCCGTGTACTGGAGGAAGATCGCGTTCGCGGCCGTCGTCATCTTCGTCGCCGAGACGAAGGTCAGGATCATGAGCGCGTAGATGAGCGACGTGGAGATCGACGCGTGCCGCCAGCGTGCCCGCGCCGGACGGAAGACGGCGACGAGGAAGAGCGCGGACACGAACGACCGCCAGAAGGCGACGCCGAGCGCCGGCAGCGGCACGAGCTTGATCGCGAGCCCGCCCGTCGACCACAGGAGAGCGGCGGCCACGACGAGAAGCCGCCCCCGGAGCGGCGAGAGAGGGGCCTTCTCTCTGCTCACGCGCGTTTGAGTCTGACCGCCGCGATCGAGACGTCGTCGTCCGCGGCGACCCGCCCCATGAAGAGATCGAGGTCCCGAACGAGGGCCGCGACGACCTCGTGCGGCCGCGCCCCCGCCTTGCGGAAGAGAAGGCTCTCGATGCGCGCATCGCCGAAATCCTCGCCGCTTTCGGCGCGCGCCTCGGGAAGGCCGTCGGAATGGAACAGCAGCATCTCGGCGGGCGCGAGGGCCGTCGTGACAGGCCGGTACTCGACGTTCTTTCGGATGCCGAGAGGATAGGAGCCGGCGCCCAGGCGCTGGGCGATGCGTCCTTCCGCGTCCACCTTCAGGACCGGCGGATGGCCCGCGACGATCACGGTCACGTCGCCGCCCGGCTCGAGGAGCGCGTAGACGCCGGCGAAGAAGGAGCGGGCGTTTCCGGTCTCGGCGAGAACGCGGTTCAGCGACCCGATCATCGCGGCGGGGGACGGATCGACGAGAAGCTGCGTGCGAAAGACCGCGTGCGTGACGGCCATGACGAGTCCCGCGGCCATCCCGTGACCGGAGGCGTCGCCGAAGAGGACCGCGAGACGGCCGTCCCCGAGGGGCTCGAACGCGTAGAGGTCCCCGCCGACCGTGTTCGCGATGCGGTTGAAGGCGCCGAGCTCGAACGCCCCGAGCTCGGGAAGGACGCGCGGAATGAGCTGCGCCTGGAGATCGCGCGCCATGACGAGCTCATCCTTGAAGTGCAGCTTGTCGGCGAG
>DATGDV010000313.1:0-10760 GCA_035310685.1 Thermoanaerobaculia bacterium | reverse complement strand
CAGGTCGAACGGCCGGCAGGGCTCGGGGTCCACCGAGCGGAGCGCGTTGAAGCCTCCGTGCGTGAGCCTCGCGAACGTGTCGGCGCCGCCCGTCACGACGACGTCGCAGAAGCCGTGGCGGATGAGGTCGGCGGCGTAGCCGAGCCCCGTGGCGGAGGACGAGCACGCGGTCGTGATCGTCGAGCGCGGCCCGAGGAGGCCCCAGCGCTCGGCGATGCGGTCGGTCGTCTGGTCGGGCGGGTGGTTGAGCACCTGCGTGGGGCGTGCCCGGCGGGGCCCCTTCGCGAGGAGGTCGCGGAAGTAGTTCTCGCTGTCGAGGAGCCCGGACACGCCCGCGCCGAGGACGACGCCGACGCGCGTCGGATCTTCGCGGTCGAGGTCGAGTCCGGCGTCGGCGAGGGCTTCGGCCGCGGCCGTGAGGCCGATGACGTCCGTGCGCGAAAGCCGGCGCCTCAGGGCAGGATCGAACCCCCCGGGCAGACTCTTGATCTCGGCCGCGAGCTTCGTGCGAAAACCCGAAGCGTCGAAGAGCGTGATGGGGCCGATGCCGCACCGCCCGGCGACGAGCCCTTCCCAGGTCGACGCGAGGTCGTTCCCGAGAGAGGTGACGGCCCCGAGGCCCGTCACGACGACGCGGTGTCCGTCCATCCGCGGGATCTTACTGAGTCGCGGAGGGCTTTGGATTCCATCCCCCGCGGCGGCCGACGGGCGGCACGCGCCCTTGCTACGATCGGCCCATGAAGCCATTTCAGCCGGTTGCCCTGTTTCTCCTGTCCGTCTCCTGCGCCGCCGCCGCCCAGCCGGCGTCGCCTCCGACCGTCGCCGAAGCAGAGGCGTTCCTGACGAACGCCGAGGCGCGCCTCCTGAAGCTCGCCGTAGAGGCGGGCCGCGCGGACTGGGTAAAGGTCAACTTCATCACAGAGGATACCGAGCTCCTCGCGGCGAAAGCAGACGAACGCGCGATCAACGCGGCCGTCGAGCTGGCGAAAGAGTCCGTGCGGTTCGACAGGCTCTCGCTTCCGCAGACTCTCGCCCGAAAGATGAGGCTCCTGAAGAACAGCCTCACCCTCGCGACTCCTTCGGACCCCAAGGAAAGCGAGCAGCTGACGCGCATCGCCTCCTCGATGGAAGGCACGTACGGCAAGGGGAAGTACTGCCGCCCGGGCAAGGACGGCAAAGAGGAGTGCCGGGACCTCGGCGCGCTTTCGAAGATCCTGGCCTCGAGCCGCGATTACGACGAGCTGCTCGACGCCTGGACGGGATGGCACGCCATCTCGCGCCCCATGCGAAAGGACTTCGTCACGTACGTCGCGCTCGCGAACAAGGGCGCCCGGGAGCTGGGCTTCGCCGACACCGGCGCCATGTGGCGCTCCAAGTACGACATGCCGCCGGACGCGTTCGCGGCGGAGCTGGACCGCCTGTGGGAGCAGGTGAAGCCGCTCTACCTCTCGCTGCATGCCTACGTGCGCGCGAAGCTGCGCGAGCAGTACGGCGATCGCGTTCCCGCGAGCGGGCCCATTCCCGCGCATCTCCTCGGCAACATGTGGGCGCAGGAGTGGGAGAACATCTACCCGCTCGTGGCCCCTGCGGGCGCGGATCCCGGATACGACCTGACGCAGATCCTCAAGGGCCGCAACGCGGACGACCAGCAGATGGTGAGGTACGGCGAAGCATTCTTCAAGTCGCTCGGCTTCGCGCCGCTCCCCGAGACGTTCTGGAAGCGGTCCCTGTTCCTGAAGCCGCGCGACCGCGACGTCGTCTGTCACGCGAGCGCATGGGACGTCGACCTGGTGAACGACCTGCGCCTCAAGATGTGCATCGAGGTCACCGCCGAAGACTTCAACACCATCCATCACGAGCTGGGCCACAACTTCTATCAGCGCGCGTACAACGAGCAGCCGTTCCTCTTCCGCGACAGCGCCAACGACGGCTTCCACGAGGCCGTCGGCGACACGATCGCGCTCTCGGTCACGCCGGAATACCTCGTGAAGCTCGGGTTCCTGGAGAAGGCGCCGGACACGTCCAAGGACGTCGGCCTGCTCCTCGACAAGGCGCTCGAGAAGATCGCCTTCCTTCCGTTCGCGCTCGTGATCGACCAGTGGCGCTGGAAGGTCTTCTCCGGCCAGATCCCGCCGGAGAAATACAACGAGGCGTGGTGGGAGCTCAGGAGGAAATACCAGGGGCTGGCTCCGCCGGTGGCGCGAAACGAGGAGGATTTCGACCCGGGCGCGAAATTCCACGTGGCGGGCAACGTGCCCTACATGCGCTACTTCCTGGCGGACATCCTCCAGTTCCAGTTCCACCGCGCGCTGGCGGGGATCGCCGGATGCAAGGGCCCTCTCAGCCGCTGCTCGATCTACGGGAACAAGGAGGCCGGAAGCCGCCTGAACGCCATGCTATCGATGGGAGCGAGCCGCCCCTGGCCGGAAGCCCTCGCCTCCCTGACCGGGAAGAAGGAGATGGACGCCGGCGCGATCCGCGACTACTTCGCCCCGCTCCAGAAGTGGCTGGACGAGCAGAACAGGGGAAAGCCGGTCGGCTGGTAGGTCGATGTCGGACCGCGTCGACTGGAACCGCTACTTCATGAACATCGCGCACGAGGTGGCGAGCCGGGCCACGTGCCCGCGCAAGCACGTGGGCGCCGTGATCGTGCGCGACAGGAGGCTCCTCTCGACGGGCTACAACGGCTCGCTGCGCGGCCTCCCGCACTGCGACGAGGTGGGCTGCCTCATGGAGGAGGGACACTGCATCGCGACCGTCCACGCCGAGGCGAACGCGATCCTCCAGGCGGCGATGAACGGCGTCCGCATCGAAGGCGGCGAGATCTACACCACGGCCTCGCCCTGCTGGAACTGCTTCAAGCTCATCGCGAACGCGGGGCTCGTCGCCGTCTACTTCGGCGAGTTCTACCGCGAGCCGCGCATCCACGAGTACGCCGACCGCGTCGGCATCCGCCTCGTCGACCTGTCGGCGCGTTAGCCGGACTTCGGGGTCTTCGTCCGCGGCGCGAGGTAGCCGTCGATGAGCTGGCTCGCGTCGTGCGGCAGCCGGAAGAAGCGGGCGCCGAAGCCGGAGTTCGGGCCCTCGGTGCGCCGGACGACGATGACCTCGCCCGTCACGGCCTTGCCGGAGCGGTCGTGGGGAAGCCTGAAGCTGATCTCGAGGCGGGCGCCGACGGGCTGAGGCTCGCTCGTCGCGGTGAAGAACCCCGACGAGGAGAGGTCGAGAACGCGCCCCTCGGTCGGATGCCCGTCGCGCCAGATCGAGACGGGAGCCTCGACCTTCACGCGCGGCGCGGCGCGCTCGAGAGGAGCGAGGAGCCGCCGGACCTCGGCGAGCACCTCTTCGGGCGAGGCGCTTCCGGGGAAGACGTGGGCGGCCCCGGCCGCACGGGCGGCGTCGGCGCGATCCGGCGGCGCCAGGACGAGGAGCGGGACGTCGCGCGTGGCCGGGTCGGAACGCACCGCCCGAACCGTTTCGAGCGCACCCTCGGGATCGTGCTCGAGGTCCACGATGACGAGCGAGGGGCGGTGGGCGGCGACGGCGCGCACGGTCTCTTCCGCGGTCGCGACGTCCAGGAGCCTCCAGTCGCTCCGCCGGAGCCAGGACGGGCCCTCGGGCAAGCGCCTCCGGGCGCCCTCGAGCAGAAGAATCGTCGGCACGGGCAATTTCGAGGCGGAGTCTCTCTTGCGAGTGTAGCCGTTTTCACCAGGTCAGATTGAAGCCCCCCGCGAACGTGCGCCGCGGCAGGGGGACCGAAGCGATCTCCTCGTACCTCACGTCGCCGAGATTCTCGCCGTCGACGAAGAACTCCAGGATCCGCCCCTGGAAGGCCTGCCACGAGAGGCGGGCCGACAGGAGCCAGACGCCGTCGGCGAAGCTCGGACGGGACAGGTACGACAGGCGCGACGAGACGGAAAGCGCGAGCGGCAGCGCGACGCCCGCGAGGAGATCCCACTTCGCATGGAGCGGGTCGAGCACGTACTTGCCTTCCGTCGCTCCGTCGGCCGCCGCCGAGAGGCTCGCGAGATCGACGAACGTGTACGCCGCCTGAACACGAAGGTGCGTCAGAAACGCCGGCCGGCCCCGGGTCCAGTCCGCCGAGGCCTCGATGCCGTCCGTCACCGCCACGCGCACGTTGCGGGCGCGCCACGGCTCGTCCGGGGAGGAGCGCACGAAGTCGATCAGGTCCGTCGCGCGCCTGTGAAAGTACGCGGCGTCGAGCGTGGCGGGTCCGGCCGCGAGGGCGGCCCCGGCTTCGACGTGCCACGCCTTCTCGGGCCTCAGGTTCGCGTTCCCGACGTTCTGCGGATCGACGTAATAGAGCTCCGTGAACGACGGGACTCGGAAGCTCGAACCGAACGACGCGCGAAGAGTGAGGAACCGGGCGGTGTCCCAGGCGACCCCGGCGTACGGCGAGAGACGCGAACCGTAGCCTTCGTGCGCATCGGCGCGCACGCCCGCGTGCAGCCCGGCCGGCGAGGACGAGCCGGGCTCCCAGGCGCGCGCGAACTCCGCGAAGAGCGCGCCGCGGTCGCGGCCGTGGCTGCCGAGGTTCGTGGACGAGATCGTCTCGCGCCCCGCCTCGACACCGAACGCGAACGAGCCGTCGAGAAGAGCGTGTCGCGCGGAAGCGCGCAGAACGGAAGCGACCGTGTCGTGAAGGTTCTCGTAGAACGACGGGTCGTTCCGTTCGAGGACGAAATCGTCGTGGTGCGCGCGCACGAACGCGGAGGGCGTCAGCGTCCAGCCGCCGAAGGAGAGCGTCGCCGAGAGCGTGGCCGTGCGCGTGCGCGTCGACTCCTGCTGGTTCGGAAAGGCCGTCCCGTAGAACGCGTAGGCGCCGAAGCTCCGGCTCGCGTAGCCGAGCGCGAGCGTGACGGGTCCCGCGCCGGCGTCCCAGCGGCCGGAAACGCGCAGGAGAGAGGACGCGGACTCCGTGTCGTCGCGGAAGCCCGAGTTCTCGGTCCGATGCCAGTCGACGGCGGTCGAGACGTCGCCGAGCTTCATCGCGACGCGGGCCCCGCCCGTGTCGAGAGAGTCGCTGCCATGGGCGTACCGGGTGTCGATCTGCATGTTCGATCGGCCGAGGTCCGCTCCACGCGTCACGATGTTCACGACGCCGCCGACCGCGTTCGAGCCCCACAGGGCCGAGCCGCCGCCCGCGAGGATCTCGATTCGCTCGACGGCACCGAGGGGGACGTCGAAATCAGCCGTGAGGTGGCCGCTCTGGGGATCGGTCATGGGCTGGCCGTCCACGAGGACCAGCGTCCCGTTGAAATCCGAGCCGCGGATCCCGACGTCGGCCTGCATCCCGTTCACGCCGCGCCTCCGGACGTCGAGCCCGAGGACCGCCTGGAGGACGTCGGGAATCGCGCGGACTCCGGGCATCGCGGCGATCTCCTCCCGCGTCACGATCCGGACGGTGGACGAAGCGGGTTCGATGTCGAGGCGCGTCGCGACGACCGCCACCTCCTGCTTGAGTCGGGGAGAAGCGGCTTCGTCCGGCGGCACGTCCTGCCCGAGGAGAGGCCTCGAAAAGAGAGCCGCCGAGAGCGCGACGCCCGCGAGGATTCTCATGGGGCAGGAGGATAGCGGATGGCTTCGGGGTTAAAGTCGAGGGGATGGATACCCTCACCCACGGCCTCGCCGGCGCCCTCCTCGCCCGCGCCCTGCCGTCGACAGGGGACGAGAGTCTCGACCGCACGCTCGCGCGGCGCGAAGCCTGGGTCGGTTTCGCGGCGGCGATGTTCCCGGACGCGGACGTCCTGCTGTCGCCGTTCTCGGCCGAGTTCTACATCACGCAGCACCGCGCGCTCACGCACTCGTTCGTCACGCTGCCGGCATGGGTCGTCATCCTCACCGTGATCGCCTCGATCCGCCTTTCGCCGGCGCTGGGACCGCCCGGCGCGGCGGGCCGGCGCACGGCGGTGCGACGCCTGGGCATCGTCGTCGCGGTCGGTCTCGCCTCGCACATCCTTCTCGACTGGATCACGTCGTGGGGCACGATGTTCCTGTCGCCGATCTCGTCGGCACGCTTCGCGCTCGACTGGACCTTCATCCTGGACGCGTTCCTGTCCGGGCTCCTCGTCCTCGGGCTTCTCGGGGTCCGCGCCATCTCGAGGCGGTCGTTCCCGCGATCGAGGGTGGCGGCACGCGCGGGCCTCCTCGCGGCGACCGCGTACGTGGGACTCTGCGCCGTCCGCCACGGCGAGGCCATGCGTCTCGGCCGGACACTCGCGCCTCTCTCGGCGGATCGCGCCGCGATTCCCCAGCCCGGATCGCCGGACCGCTGGCTCCTCCTCTCGGAGGATCGGACCAACGTGACCGCGGCGTTCGTGGACCTCGGCAAGCGGGGCCGGGAGCTCGCGCGGCCGCTGGCAGCCGACGAGCTCGCGCGCACAGGATTCCGCGGCGGCGCGCTGAACCTCTTCCGCCATCTCGGCGAGGTTTACCGCTCGCGCGACGATCTCGCGCCGCGCGTCATCGAGAAGGCGAATGGCCCGCTCGCCCGGCTCACGCTCGAAAACGGCGTCGCCGGCGTGTTCGGGCGCTTCGCGCGATTCCCCGCCGCGCGCGAGGAGCGGCGGGGCGACGCCGTGGAGGTCCTCCTTCGAGACGTGCGCTTCGGCTACCTCTCGAACGACGTCGACCCGTTCACGTACATCGTGAGGTATTCCCTGCGCGGCCGGGTCCTGTCCTCGGGCTTCCCGTCGTCGCGCTGGAGCCGCGAGGCCGCGCCGCGCGCCGTCGGCGCCGCGCATTAGGAGGCCGCTCCTGGCCCGCATGCCCGTTCTCTTCGTCGGGCACGGCTCGCCGATGAACGCCATCGAGGACAACGCGTGGAGCCGCGGCTTCTCCTCCCTCGCGTCCCTCGTGCCGCCGCCGGAAGCGATCCTCGCGGTGTCGGCGCACTGGGAGTCGGACGGCACGTTCACGACCCTGGACGACCCGCCGGCCACGATCCACGACTTCGGCGGGTTCCCGTCCGAGCTCTACGCGATGCGCTATCCGGCTCCCGGCCACCCAGCCCTCGCGGCGCGCGCCGCCGGCCTCGCGGGCGGGTCGCCGGCGGACGGCCGCGGCCTCGACCACGGGACGTGGTCCGTCCTCCATCGGATGGTCCCGGCCGCCGACGTGCCCGTCGTTCAGCTCTCGCTGGACGTCCGGGCGTCCGCCGGCGAGCACGTCGCGCTCGGTCGCGCGCTCGCGCCCCTGCGCGACGAAGGCGTGCTGATCCTCGCGAGCGGCAACCTGACGCACGACCTGCGGGACGCGTTCTCGCGCATGCGCCGCGGCGACACGACGATCCCCGACTGGGCCGCTCGCTTCGACGAGGGCGTCGCGAAGGCGCTCGAGGCCCGCGACGACGCGTGGCTCGTCCGCGCCCTCGAGACTCCGGACGGCCGACGCGCGCATCCGACGGCGGAGCACTGGCTCCCGATCCTCTACGCGGCCGGCGCCGCGGGCAAGGGCGACGCAGTGAGGTTCCCGATCACGGGCTTCGACCTCGGATCGCTCTCGATGCGGGCCGTTCTCTTCGGCTGAGGGCGTGCCCTTCTACGCCGCCCCGTGGACCGCGATCTCGACCTTCGGCGGACGTGCGAGGGCGCGCGCCTCGACGTCGAGGAGCTCCTCCAGCCGTCCTCTCGCAGCCTCCTCTCCAGCGTGAGCGATCGCGAGCTCGAGATAGATGGGGCCGTGCCGGGCTTCGGCCTCGGCGAGCTCTTCGTAGAGCTTCGCGAGGCGCGCGTCTCCGAGATGTCCGGAAAGCCGCTCGAACCTCTCGTGGCTGCGCGCCTCGATGAGCGCGGCCACGAGCAGGAGGTCGAGGCCTTTCTCGGGCTCGCGCTCCCTTCGGCAGGCGGCGCGAAGCTCGGCGACGTAGAAGTTGCGCCGCGTCGTGAGCAGCGGCGCGCCGAGGCGTCGCGCTTCGCGCGAGACCTTGCGGAAATGGCGCAGCTCCTCGGCCGCGAGCGCCGAGAGCCGGTCGACGAGCTCCGGGCTGCGCGGGTACGCCCCGACGAGCGAGAGCGCCTGGACCGAGGCCTGCAGCTCGCAGACGGCGTGATCCGCGACGAAAGCGGGCAGGTTCTCCGCGGCCGTGACGCGCACCGCCCACGACTCGGGAGTTCTCGACTTCAGGCGGATCGGAGTCACAGCATCGGCACGGAGGCGGAGTCCGTGGAGGGGCCGGACGCGGCGGCCGCGGAAGCGGCGGAAGCCGGGGCCGGGACGCCCTCTTCCTTCGACCGCCTCAGATAAGCCGAAGCCGCGCCGAGGTGGCCGGCGCGCGTGAGGATCCGGAGCAGGACGACGAGCTGCTGGCCGGCGAGGATCAGAGCGAGATCGCCGAGCATCTTGCCGTCCCAGACCGGACCGGCGAGGAGCCACGCGAGGAGCGGAACGAGGCCGAGGACGCCGAAGAGGATCTCGAGCGCCAGCGTGCGCGCGGGCCGGCCGAGGACGAAGCCGAGGCCCCGCATCAGCGCCGCGAGCAGGTTCGGGAACCCCTGGCCGAGCGCCGCGCGCGCGTAGAGGACGACGAGCCGGATGGTGCCCGCCACGAGGAGGAAGGCTCCGAGCCGGAGGAGGAGGAGCCCGACGGCCTCCCACTCGTATCGAAGCTCTTCGGGCTCGTACAGCGTGCCCGCGGCCGCGTAGATGAAGCGGTACGCGGCCAGGATGCCGGCGAGAGAGAGGGCTCCGAGGAGCAGGGACGGGACCGCGAATCGCGCGGCGTCAGCCCCGAACGCGGCGAAGCTCGTGCGCTCGCGCTCGGCGCCGAAGCGCCCGGCGAAGCCGCCGGAGAAGAGGGCCGCGAGAAGCGCCGTGAGCGCTCCGAAGCCCACGGCCGAGCCCGAGAGCCCGGACGTGCGGAAGAAACCCGACAGCGGAGCCGGCTGTCCGGAAGCGGTGCGCTCCTGGCGTTCGCCCGTGACGGCCTCGTCCCATTCGGAAAGGTCGCCGAGGACGTCGGGGCGCGTGCGCGTGAAGGACGTGAAGAACGTGTGGAGATCCGCGTTACCCGCGGCGAGCCGCTCGGCCCACGGGCTCTTGTCGAGCGTCTGCCGGAGCGCGGACGTCAGCGGATGCGTGAAGGCGAAGGCGAGCGCCGCGTTCAGGACGAGAAAGAGCAGGAGGGCTTTCCACGTTTCGAGCGCCGACACGAGGCCGCGCGTCGCGAGGACGAGGATGGAATCGCGCCTCATGCGGCCCCCGCGAAGCCCAGCAGCGCGAAGAACTCGAGGACGTTCTGCGCCCAGAAGCGCAGTCGGGCCGCCCACCGGCGGGACGCGACGGGCTCTTCCTCCGTGAGCCGCCCGTTGTTAAGCGGGTTCGCGTCGAGAAGGCACTTGCGGTCCGGGTCGACCTCCACCCGGAGGAGCTTCGGTCCGGTGGCGCGGTAGCGGATCCAGCGCTCGTCGCCGATCCACGGGCGGCGGACCCGCGTGCCGCCGGCGAAGAGCAGCTCGACCTCGACGGGCCACGTCGCCTCGCCGAGCCGCTGCACCACGGCGATCGACTCCCAGCCGCCCGCCTCGTCCTTCGGAATCACGAGCGTGCGCGCCTCGCCTTCGCCCGCGTATCCGCCGAGGGCGCGCGCCCGGCGCGTGGACGCCGACGTCACGGCGTAATCCACGAAGCCCGCCGTGCTCCAGACCCCCGCGATCGCGCGGGCCGCATCGTCGCCCGCGGCTTCGCGGACGACGGCCAGGAAGTCCGCGGACGTCGGGTGCCTGAAGGCCCAGCGCGTCGCGTACGTCTTCATCACCTTCGCCCACGTCTTCTCGCCGAACGTGCGCTCGGCCGACGCGAGAAGGAGGGCGGTGCGGTTGTAGGCGTTCGCGCGCACGGCCGCGCTGTCGAGCTGGCGAAAGGACGGGACGCCCGTCGCGTCCGAGCGCGAGGCCTGCGTCCAGCGGTGGAAGCGCTCGTTGAACGCGAGCGGAATGGGCAGGGGCACGGAAGGGAAGACGACGGGAAGGCCGAAGAACCGCACGACGAGCGACGGGTCGCCGAACGCGGTCTTCTGCGCGCGGAGCGACGCGTACGTATTGAAACCTTCGTCCAGATGCGCCTCCTCGAACTCGTTCGAGGCGAGCATCCCGTAGAACACCTGGTGGCCGAACTCGTGAATGGTGACGCCCTCGGGCGAGTGCGCCGCCGCTGGGGCGAGCCAGCGCGCGCCGCCCACGAACAGCGTCGGGTATTCCATGCCCTCCGTGTGGCTGCCCCACGGGGGGTCGACGACCGTGAGGAGGGGATAGGGGTAGGGGACGTACCGCGAGCCGTAATCGGCGAGGGCGGCCTTGACCGCCTTGAGATACCGGTCGCGGACGCGACGGTGATCGGGCTGCAGGAGGAGGACGATGTCGACGTTCGGGAGGCCGGGCGCGCTGAACGTGTCGCGCACCACCTCGAAGCGCGGGCAGGCCGTGAAGGCGAAATCGTGCACGTCCTCCGCCAGGAAACGCACCCGCACGAGGTCGCCGGGAACGTCGGTCTCTTCCTTGAGGACGCCCGTGGCGCCGACGCGGCCCTTGACGGCCTTCGGCAGCGTGAGCGTCACGTCGTAGTCCCCGAAGTCGGCGAAGAACTCCGTCGCGGCGTGGAACTGGTGCGCGTTCCACCCCGCGTCGGTCGCGACGCCCAGCTTCGGATACCACTGGGCGCCGAGAAGGTAGTCGTCCTTCCAGCCCGTGCGCGCCACCGCGCGCGGAAACCGGCCCTCCCAGTCCACGCGAAAGACGAGCGTC
>DATGDV010000312.1:0-1724 GCA_035310685.1 Thermoanaerobaculia bacterium | reverse complement strand
GGTTCCCCCGCGGCTCGCTCCGCGAGTCTCCCCCTCCCGACGAACTTCTTTATAGTCACTCGCGATGTCTCGCCGCGACGAGCAGTTTCCCGCGCTGACCGAGGTCCGGCTCGACGTCTGGCTGGACGTCTCGTGCCTTTTCCCGACCCGGTCACAGGCGTCGGCCGCGTGCGCGGGCGGAAAAGTGGACCTGAACGGGCGCGCGGCGGCCGCGCACAAGCTGGTCCGCGCCGGAGACCGCCTCGCGATCACCTTCGCGCGCGGCAAGCGCACGTTCATCGTGAAAGAGCTCCACGACAAGCACGTGAGGAAATCCGACGCGCGCTCTCTCTACGAGGACACGACACCTCCGCTCGCGCCCGAGGTCCTCGAGGCCCGGCGGCTCGAGCGCCTCCTCGCGCCCCGCGACGGCGGGGGCTCACGCCCGACGAAAAAGGAGCGCCGGCAGCGCGAGAAGGTGCGCGGCTGGTGAGGCGCCTCCTCCGCCCGAGGCTTTACGAGCTCCTCGTGGTGGCGGACTTCGTCCTCGTCGTCCTCCTGCTGCGCCTGAAGGCGCGCCTCGGCCTGGATATCGCGCGGGCTCTCCTCGACATGCGGGAGTTCCTCGTCTTCGCGGGCCTGTTCGTGCTCGGCGGTGTGGCGTTGCGCGCCCTCCTCGCGGCGCGCCGGGGCTGGCGGCGCGGCGCGGCCCGCCTCCGGGCGCTCCTGAAGCCGCGGTCTTTCGCCGACCTCACCCGCTTCCTCGCCGCGATGGCCCTCACCTCGTTCGCCTACAGCTGGCTGAAAGTCGCTCTCCCGCTTCTCAGGCCGGACGTCCTCTACGACCAGGGCCTCTTCCGCCTCGAGACGCTCCTCCACTTCGGCGTGAACCCGGGACGGCTCCTGCAGGGTCTCTTCCCCTACCCGGCGCTCTGGAACGCCCTCGACGTCTACTACGGAGGCTTCATCTTCACGGTGTTTGCGGGCGTCGCCTGGTTTGCGGCGACCCTCTCGATCCGGGACCGGGCGCGCTTCGCGGCGGGCTTCTCCCTCCTGTGGGTGCTCGGCTCGTGGGCCTATTTCGCCGTGCCCTCCCTCGGGCCGTGCTACGTGCTCAAGGAGGACTACACGGACGTGCGGGCCGCGATGCCGAGCCAGTCGGCCACGATGGACCTTCTCTTCGCGCACTACGGGCGCGTGCGCGCGTTCCACCGGCATCCGGAAGGCACGGACCTCTCGCCGTACCTCGGCGTCGCCGCGATGCCCTCGCTCCACGTCGGGGCGCAGGCGTTCTTCATGCTCTTCGCGCGCCGGCGCTCGCGGGTGGTCTTCCTCCTCTATGCCGCCCTGACGGCGGTCACGTTCTTCACCGCGGTCGTGAGCGGCTGGCACTACGCGATCGACGGCTACGCGGCTCTCGTCCTCGCCTGGGTCGCATTCGCGGCCGGGAACCGGAGGATCTCTTCCGCGTAACATGCCGGCGATGCGGGTCCTTCTTTTCACGGGCAAGGGCGGGGTCGGAAAGACGACCGTGGCGGCGGCGACGGGCCTGACGCTCGCGGCCCGAGGCCTGAAGACGCTCGTCATGTCCGTGGACGCGGCCCACTCGCTCGCGGACGCCTTCGACCGCGACGTCGCGCTCACGGACCACGCCCACGGAACGGCCGTCTCGGTCGCCGAAAACCTGTGGATCCAGGAGGTCGACGTCACCGAGGAGATCGGCCGCCACTGGAAGGACATCTCGG
>DATGDV010000311.1:0-2279 GCA_035310685.1 Thermoanaerobaculia bacterium | reverse complement strand
GACCCGGGGGGTCCGGGGGGCGCCCGAAGGTAAGCCCACCGGGAGCCAGCAGTTCAGCCATTCCCCGCCTCGTCGTGTGCCGGCGGGGGCGCCGGTTTCGGAAGCAGCGGGAATCCCAGGGCCTCCCGCGAGGCCACGTATGCGTTCGCGCAGCCGATCGCGAGCTCGCGCACGCGCCGGATGACCCCGACGCGGTCCGTTGCCGAGACGGCGCCGCGCGCGTCGAGGATGTTGAACGCGTGCGAGCACTTCAGCGCGAAGTCGTAAGCCGGGAGCACGAGGCCCGCAGCGAGACAACGGGCCGCCTCGGCTTCGTAGCGCTCGAACAGCATCTGCCAGAGAGCCGCGTCGGCCACCTCGAACCCGTACTTCGAGACCTCGTATTCGTCCTGCCTGCGCGCCTCGCCGTACGTGATTCCGGGCGCCCATTCGATGTCGTACACGCTCTCCTTCCTCGCGAGGAACATCGTGATGCGCTCGAGCCCGTACGTGATCTCCCCCGTGATCGGAGCGAGGTCGATGCCGCCGGCCTGCTGGAAGTACGTGAACTGCGTGATCTCCATGCCGTCGAGGAGCACCTGCCAGCCGACTCCCCACGCCCCGAGCGTCGGGGACTCCCAGTTGTCCTCCTCGAAGCGGAGGTCGTGCTCCTTCGGATCGATGCCGAGGGCGACGAGGCTCTCGACGTAGAGGTCCTGGATGTCGGCCGGCGCGGGCTTCAGGACGACCTGGTACTGCTGGTGTTTGACGAGGCGGAACGGATTCGCCCCGTAACGGCCGTCCGTCGGGCGGCGCGACGGCTGCACGTATCCGGCGCGCCACGGCTCCGGGCCTAGGACGCGCAGGAAGGTGGCCGGGTGCATCGTCCCCGCACCCACCTCCACGTCCCACGGCTGCTCGAGGAGGCAGCCCTTCGACGCCCAGTACGCCGACAACCGGAGGATGAGAGTCTGCAGATCCATTTTGAGCCCGTCTTGGGGGTGCCCAGTGTACCGAATCCGCTCGCCCGCACGTTCCTTAGCCGAGGGCCCCGAGGAACCGGTAGCTCTTCAGCTCGTGGCCCAGGAAGGTGCGGCGGGCGTCCCGCGTCAGACTTTCGAGACCGGCGAGGGCCGCCGCCGCCGGGGGCTTCCGGGAGAGCTCGACCAGCGTGAGCTTGCGCATCGCGCGGATGAGGGTGCGGCTGCCCTCCGGCGCGTCTTCCTCGGGTAGAACCCCCGCAAACCTCAGGAGCCACACTTCGAAGTAGCGCGCGGCGAGCGGCGCCGGGACTCCCGCCTCGAGGGCGTCGAGGACGTGCCTCACGAGGCGGAAGACGTCGCCTCCCAGCTCGGACTCGGGCACGAACGTGAGGGCGCTCTCGGCAACGTAGGGAAGGAGCATCGCGGTCTCGGGGCGAGACGCCAGCCCGAACGCGCTCGCGACGATCTCGAGGGCCTCGACCCGCGCGAGGTCGGCGCCTTCGCGGCGAAAGTACGTGAGAGAGACTTCCGTGAGGAGCTGGAGCGCGGCGGCGCGCTTCGACCTCCCGCGCGCGCCGCGCACGGCGGCCCGAACGACGCCGTGGTCCTTCGTGAGCAACGCCGCGACGAGGTCTTTCTCCGACAGCGGGTCGAGCTTCAGAATGAAGGCCGTGGTCGAGACGAGAGCCATGCGCGGCGATTCTGCTCCCGCGGGACGGACCGGCCTGCCGAAGGCCGTCGTCCGCCTCGGCTGGGTGTCGTTCCTCACGGACGTCTCGTCCGAGATGATCGTCCCGCTGCTCCCGGCGTTCCTGACGACGCTCTCGGGCGTGCCGGCGACGGCGCTCGGCTGGATCGAGGGCGTGGCCGACGCGACGGCGTCGTTCGTGAAGATCCTGTCCGGGAAGTGGACCGACCGCGCGAAGGCGAAAAAACCCCTCGTCTTCCTCGGCTACGGGTTGTCGTCCCTCGCGCGCCCGCTGATCGGCCTCGCGCCGGGATGGCCGACGATCGTCCTGATCCGCTTCTTCGACCGCATCGGCAAGGGCGTTCGCACGGCCCCGCGCGACACGATGATCGCGGCGGCGGCGCCGGCGAGCCGCCGCGGCGCCGCTTTCGGCCTCCACCGCGCGTTCGACAACGCGGGCGCCGTCTTCGGCCCCCTGCTCGCGGCGGGGCTCGTGGGGTGGATGGGCTTTAGCCTCAGGACGGTCTTCCTGCTCGCGGCGATTCCGGCGGCGCTTTCGCTATTGGTGCTGGCGTTCGGGGTCAAGGAAAGGTCCGAAGATCACCGGAAAATTTCTTTGAAGGTGAACA
>DATGDV010000310.1:0-9697 GCA_035310685.1 Thermoanaerobaculia bacterium | reverse complement strand
GGGATAACAGGCTGATCTTGCCCAAGAGTTCACATCGACGGCAAGGTTTGGCACCTCGATGTCGGCTCATCGCATCCTGGGGCTGAAGCAGGTCCCAAGGGTCCGGCTGTTCGCCGGTTAAAGCGGTACGTGAGCTGGGTTCAGAACGTCGTGAGACAGTTCGGTCCCTATCTCGTGTGGGCGCAGGAAATTTGCGGGGCCCCGACCCTAGTACGAGAGGACCGGGTTGGACGAACCTCCTGTGCACCGGTTGTCGCGCCAGCGGCACACGCCGGGTAGCGGAGTTCGGTCTGGATAAACGCTGAAGGCATATAAGCGTGAAGCCGACCCCAAGATGAGATTTCCCCGGGGCGCAAGCCCCCTGAAGGACCGTGGGAGATGACCACGTTGATAGGCCGGGTGTGGAAGCGCAGCAATGCGTGAAGCTGACCGGTACTAATCGTCCGTGAGGCTTGGCCATAAAATATTTGAGGCGCGAACCGCGACTCTCGTTCACGAAGCACGCCCGCTGGGACGCTCGATTCTGACTGGAAGCTCAGAACCCGAAATAGAGTTTCCGGTGGCCATATCGAGGGGGCTCCACCCGTTCCCATTCCGAACACGGCCGTTAAGCCCCTCGGAGCCGATGGTACTGCGCGGGAGACTGCGTGGGAGAGTAGGACGCTGCCGGGAAATTTGAAGGGCCCGGACCGAAAGGTCCGGGCCCTTGTCTTTCGACCTCTCCGCTAGACTCACGCCGATGACGAATTCACTGCAACGCGCCTTGATCACCGGGATCACGGGCCAGGACGGCAGCTATCTCGCGGAGCTCCTCCTCGCGAAAGGCTACGAGGTCCACGGGATCATTAGGCGCTCGTCCTCGTTCAACACCGAACGCCTCGATCACCTCTATCAGGATCCGCACGTGCCCAAGCGGAATCTCGTGCTCCACTACGGCGACCTGAACGACGCGTCCTCGCTGAACCGCATCCTGCGCGTCACCACGCCGCACGAGATCTACAACCTTGGCGCGCAAAGCCACGTGAAGGTCTCGTTCGACGTTCCGGAGTACACGGCCGAGGTCACGGCCGTCGGCGCCACCCGCATCCTCGAGGCGATTCGTGAGGTCGGGCTTCGTCCGCGCTTCTACCAGGCTTCGTCTTCCGAGATGTTCGGAAAAGTGTCGGAGTCGCCGCAGACCGAGGCGACGCGCTTCCACCCCCGGTCCCCGTACGGCGTCGCGAAGGCCTACGCCTACGCCATCACGGTGAATTACCGCGAGGCGTACTCCCTCCACGCCTCGAACGGCATCCTCTTCAACCACGAATCCCCGCGCCGCGGCGAGACGTTCGTGACGCGAAAGATCTCGCGTGCCGCGGGGCGCATCGCGACCGGCCTGCAGGAGGTGCTCTATCTCGGGAATCTCGACGCCCGGCGCGACTGGGGGTTCGCCGGAGATTTCGTCGAGGCGATGTGGCTCATGCTCCAGAGGGAGGAGCCGGGCGACTACGTCGTCGCCACGGGAGAGACGCATTCGGTGCGGGAGTTCTGCGATCGCGCCTTCGACCGCGCCGGGTGCCCGCTTCGCTGGACGGGCTCCGGGGCCGCCGAAACCGGCCTCGAGAAGAAATCGGGCGCCGTGCGCGTGCGCGTCGACGAGCGCTACCTTCGCCCGTCCGAGGTGGATGTCCTCCTCGGCGACGCGTCCAAGGCGCGGCGCGAGCTGGGCTGGAAGCCGAAAGTCACGTTCGCAGGCCTCGTGGAAATGATGGTGGACGCCGACCTCGCGAAGGCGCGCCAGGAGGCGGCGGCCGTCGGGTCAGTGTGACGGGGCGCTGAACTCGAGCGTCGCGCGAAAGTCCGGAAAGGCCCCCTTCGTCTCGACAGCTCGGTGGAGCGCGGGATGAAGCTCGCGGGCGGGCGTCTTCGGGGTCGACAACGCGAGGTTCGCCGTCACGCGCCCCTCGTCGAAGGCGAGCCACCTCGGGGCGTGCAGCGTCCCCGGCGCCCGCCGCGCAGCCTCGAGGCATTCCGTGACGAACGTCCGGAGGATTGCTGCCTCCGCGAGCCCGGCGCCCTGCACGGGATAGGTCTGCCCGTCGGAAGCCCCCGCTGGCGGCGCGCCGCCGTAGACCGCCTCGAGCGCGGCCTTCGCCGCTTCTCGGTAGAGCTCATCGCGAGACTTTGCGGCAAGCGTGATCGTGAGCCCGGAAGGAGTCTCGGAGATCCCGTACGTCACGTTTCGAACCCTCCTCGAAGCGAGGACCGATCTTAGACGGCTGCTAGTCTCGCGGCGATGATGCCGCTTGCTCAGCGCCTCGCCGCCCGCATCCGTGCGGAGGGCCCGCTGCGCTTCGACGCCTTCCAGGAGGCCGCGCTCTACGACCCGCAGGGCGGGTACTACGAGCGTACCGGCCGCGTCGGGCGGACCGGCGACTTCGTGACCGGCCCCTCCTGGCATCCGGCCTTCGGGCGCACGATGGCGCGGATCGCACGGCGGCTCCGGGCAGAGGGAGAGAGAGAAGAGAAGATTGCTTCGAAAGGGGAAGAGGGGAGAAGAGAGAGAGAAGAAGAGAAGATTTCTGCGAAGGGGGATGAAGGCGCGGCGGACGGGCGGCGGGCGGCGAGGGAGGGCGGAAGCTTCGCGGGCGTTCTCGACATGGTGGACGTCGGAGCCGGGGAGGGGGAACTGCTCGCGGCCGCCGACTCGGCGCTGCGGGCATGGGGAATCCGGGAGCACTTTCGCCTCGTCGGCGTGGAGCGCTCCGCCGGCCGCCGCGGCAAGGCCGCCGAACGCGTGCCGAGCGCAGCATGGCTTCCTTCACTCGAAGAAATCCCGGAATCATCTCTTCGGGGCCTCGTCGTCTGCTACGAGCTTTTCGATGCGCTCCCCGTCAGGACGCTTTTCTTCGAAGGCGAAAAGCTGTTGGAGCGCGTCGTGACGCTGGGGCCGAAAGGCGAGGGCTTCGCATGGGGTCTCGCCGAATGCGCCGACGGCGCGGAATTGCTCGGCCGGTTCCGAGCACGGGGCATTCACCTTCTAAGCAGTCAAAAGCTCGAGATTCGCTCCGGCGCGACTCGTCTCGCGCAAGCCCTGGCAGAGCGTCTTCTTTCAGGTCTTATCCTCGTCTTCGACTACGGCGCGCCCGCCAGGTCGCTCTACTCGGCCGCGCGCGCGAACGGCACGCTCGAGGCGTTCGTCTCCCACGGCGTCACGCGCGACGTCCTCACGGAGCCCGGCAGCCGCGACCTGACGGCGTGGGTCGACTTTTCGGAGCTCGCGGACGCCTTCACGGCCGCCGGGCTTTCCGTCGCCGGGCCGGTGAGCCAGTCGCGTGTCCTTTCGGCGGCCGGGATCTTCGACGAGCTCGTCACGGACCCCTCCGCGCCGCCCGACGCGAATCGCGAAGCGGACCGGCGAGCCGCCGCCGCGCTCGTTCAGCCGGGCGGTATGGGGGAATCGATTCGCGTCCTCCTTGCGTCACGGGGCGCGGCTCTCGGGTCGATTCTGGCCTCCTGGCCTCAACATAAATGATGCCGTTGCATCGTTTGACTTCGCCGGGGTCGGCACACAGAATCCTCCCCGTCCTGACCGAAGCCAGGCGATGCGCGGGCGCGGTCGGACCGCGAGGGATGTGCTCATGAACCCATCCATGGCGTCGTACCTGCCGATCCTGTACTTCGCGGTCATGGCCGCGATCGTGCCGGTCGCAGGCCTCGCCGCGATGTCGCTCCTCAGGCCCAGCAAGCCGACGCCGACCAAGCTCGCGCCATACGAGTGCGGCGTCGCGTCGCCGACCGAGGCCTTCGACCACCGGTTCTCGGTGCGGTACTTCCTGATCGCCGTCCTCTTCGTCGTGTTCGACGTCGAGACGATCTTCCTGTTCCCGTGGGCGGTCATGTACCACAAGCTGAGACTGTTCGGCCTGGTGGAGATGCTCATCTTCCTGGTGATCCTGGTCGTGGGGTACGTCTACGCGTGGCGGCGAGGGGCTCTTTCGTGGGCCTGATCGAGAACTCGCTCCCGGACAACGTCCTCACGACCACCGTCGACGCCGTCATCGGATGGGGCCGGAAGAACTCGCTCTGGCCGATGCAGTTCGGCCTCGCGTGCTGCGCGATCGAGATGATGGCCGTCGTCGACAGCCGGCACGACATGTCCCGCTTCGGCGCCGAAGTCTTCCGCGGCTCGCCGCGGCAGAGCGACCTGATGATCGTGGCGGGAACCGTGACGGAAAAGATGGCGCCCATCATCAAGCGCCTCTACGACCAGATGCCCGATCCGAAGTGGGTCATCGCGATGGGCTCCTGCGCGACCTGCGGCGGCCCCTACCGGAGCTACGCGGTCACGCAGGGCGTCGACCGAATCGTGCCCGTGGACGTCTACGTGCCCGGCTGTCCGCCGCGGCCCGAGGCTCTTCTCTACGGCCTCATGGAGCTCCAGAAGAAGATCCAGAAAATGCGCGTCGTGAGGCGCGACCCGGAGGAGCGGGCCGTTGGCTGAAGCACCGAAGGACGCACCCCCCGCGCCCGCGGGCGGCGAGCCCCCGAAGCCGGCGGACCAAGCGAAGCCTGCCCCGGTACCCGCCGCGTCCGCCGCAGCTCCGGCGGCTCCCGCTCCGGCCCCTGCCGCGCCGGCGCCCAAGCCCGCAGCTCCGGCCGCAGCGGCGGCCCCGAAACCCGCGGCGCCTCCGAAGGCACCCGTGCCCGCTCCGGTGGACGCCATGAGCGAGCCGCTCGTCGTCGCGCTCGCGGCGGCCGTTCCCGGCGCGGTCGTCTCCGCGAAGAAGATGGTCGGCCAGACGACGGTCGGGATCGCGCCCGGCAGGCTCGTCGAGGCCTGCCGCCACCTGCGCGACGCCGAGACGTTCACGTTTCTCGTCGACCTGACCGCCGTGGACTGGAAGGAGCGCGATCCGCGCTTCGACGTCGTGTACTGGCTTCACTCCTTCGACCGAGGCAACGAGCGCGTACGCCTGAAGGTCGGTGTCAAGGACACAGACGCGTGCCCGACCGTCGCCGGAGTGTGGGAGACGGCGAACTGGATGGAGCGCGAGGTGTTCGACCTCTTCGGAATCCGGTTCGAGGGCCACCCCGACCTTCGCCGCATCCTCACGTGGGACGGCTTCCAGGGCCATCCGCTGAGGAAGGACTTCCCGGTCGAAGGCATCGACACCGGCGCGGCGATCTACCCGGACCGCTATCCGGAGGGCGGCGGCCCCGGCCCCGACGACAAGAACAGAAAGACGGTCTCGTGAGCGAGGTCGTCGGCACCGTCGGCTCCGTCCCCGAAGCGGGCGACACGATGCTCGGGCTCCGCGAGATGGAGCTCAATTTCGGGCCGCAGCACCCGTCGACGCACGGCGTCCTGCGCATCGTCCTCAAGGTGGACGGCGAGCGCATCGTCTCGGCGCGGCCCGACATCGGCTACCTCCACCGCGGCACCGAGAAGCTCTTCGAGACCGAGACCTACCCGATGGTGATCCCGCACACGGACCGCCTCGACTACGTCGCGGCCGCGACGAACAACCACGCGTACGTCCTCGTGGTCGAGAAGCTGCTCGGCCTCGAGATCCCGAAGCGCGCGCAATACATCCGCGTCGTCCTCGACGAGATGCAGCGCGTCTCCTCGCATCTGCTCTGGCTCGCGACGGCCGCGATCGATCTCGGCGCGATCACGCCTTTCTTCTACACGTTCCGCGAGCGGGAGGTCATTCTCGACCTCTTCGAGGAGTACTGCGGCGCGCGCCTCACGCTCAACTGCATGCGCGTCGGAGGCCTCGAGGAGGAGCTGACGCCCGGCTGGATCGAGAAGCTCCGCGCGTTCACGGAAGACCTCGGAGGCAAGATCGACGAGTACGAGGAGCTCCTGACCGAGAACCGCATCTGGAAGGATCGGACGATCGGCGTCGGGATCCTCAAGACGGACCGCTGCATCGCCTGGGGCGTCACCGGGCCGCCGCTCCGCGCCGCGGGTCTCAAATGGGACGTCCGGCGGGCGATTCCCTACGAGTGCTATCCGGAGCTCGACTTCGAGATCCCGACGGGAAAGAACGCGGACACGTACGACCGCTATCTCGTGCGAATCGCCGAGCTGCGCCAGAGCCGGCGGATCCTCCTGCAGTGCTGCGACTGGCTGACGGCGAACCCGACCGGCGAGATCCGCGGGAAGGTCCCGCGCGTCATCAAGCCTCCCGCGGGCGACGCCTACGCGAGCGTCGAGTCTCCGAAGGGAGAGCTCGGCTTCTACCTCGTCTCGAACGGCGGCAACAAGCCCTACCGGCTGCGCGTCCGGCCGCCGAGCTTCATCAACCTCCAGGCGCTGCCGGAGATGGCGCGCGGCCACCTCGTGTCGGATCTCGTCGCGATCATCGGGACGATCGACATCGTCCTCGGCGAGGTCGACCGATGATCGGGGGGGGAGAGGTTCCTTTGCTTCGTCGGTGGTCCGGAGTCAAGGGTCTGCGACCGCTTCGCGGCGTGCGCAGCGCGCCCTTGACTCCGGAACGCCGACGAGAAGATTTCCATCCAGCGGCGGCTGCATCAGCAGCCGCGGCATATGAGCAGAAGAACACGGTCTTCGAATAGATGGACATCTCGGAAAGCGTGCTGACCTATTTCATCATCCCGGCCGTCAAGGCCGTCGTGGTCGTGATCCTCGTGGCGACGGCGGCGGGGATCCTCACGTACATCGAGCGCCGGACGCTCGCGTTCCTCCAGGTGCGCAAGGGCCCGAACCGCGTCGGGCCGCAGGGCGTCCTCCAGTGGGTCGCCGACGTCGTCAAGCTCCTCACCAAGGAGGACGTCGTCCCGGCGAAGGCGCAGCGCTTCGTCCACTTCCTCGCGCCCGTCCTCGTGATGGTCCCGGGCATGGCCGTCTTCGCGATCCTCCCGTGGGGCCCCGAATTCACGATGCGGATTCCGGGCCTCGGAAAGATCACGACGGCGTGGTACGCGGCGGACCTGAACGTCTCGCTCCTCCTCGTCCTCGCGATCACGTCGATCGGGGTTTACGGGATCATCCTCGGCGGCTGGGCGTCGAACTCGAAATACGCTCTCCTCGGCGGCCTGCGCTCCGCGGCGCAGCTCATCAGCTACGAGGTCCCGATGGGCTTCGCGGTCGTGAGCGCGATCCTCATGGCGCGCTCGCTCTCGCTTGTCGAGATCGTCGAGGCGCAGCGCGCGCACCACATGTGGTTCATCCTCCCCGGCCTCGTCGCCTTCCTCCTCTATTTCATCTCGGGCGTCGCGGAGACGAACCGCATCCCCTTCGACCTCCCGGAGGCCGAGAGCGAGCTCGTCGCCGGCTTCCACACCGAGTATTCGGGCTTCCGCTGGGCGATCTTCTTCCTGACCGAGTACGCGAACATGATCACGATCTCGGCGGTGGCGACCGCCCTGTTCTTCGGCGGCTGGCTGCGGCCGTTCCCGAGCGTCAAGGCGCTCGCGTTCCTCGACCTGATCCCCCCGGTCCTCTGGTTCGTCCTGAAAGTCGCGGGCTTCCTCTTCGTCTACATCTGGTTCCGCGGGACCTTCCCGCGTTACCGGTTCGACCAGCTCATGGCGCTCGGGTGGAAGACCCTCATCCCGATCTCGCTCGTGAACCTCGTCCTCGTCGCGCTCGCGGCGCTCGGCGGGACGCGCGGCCTGAGGATCCTCGGCACGGTCCTCTGGATCGTCACCGTCGCCGCGTTCCTCGTCGTGACCCGGCTCAGGGCTGCGAAGCCGCCCGCGGCGACGGCGGCTCCGGCGCCCGCGGGCGCACGGGCGGCGGAGGCCTGACGTGAGCTTCTGGGACGACGTCCTCCTCCTCGACATCTTCGCCGGCCTCCGGATGACCGGGCGTCACCTCTTCCGGAAGGCCGACACGGTCGAGTACCCGGAGAGCGCGAAGGAGCCGAGCGACCGCTTCCGGGGCATGTTCCGGCTCGACGAGGAGCGCTGTATCAAGTGCACGCTCTGCGCGATCGAGTGCCCGATCAACATCATCTTCATCGACTGGCACAACGAGAAGAACGAGGCGGGCAAGAACGAGAAGGTTCTCGACCGCTTCGACGTCGACCTCAAGCGCTGCATGTTCTGCGGCCTCTGCGAAGAGGCGTGCCCGACGAACCCGAAGTCGATCTGGCTCCGGACGAAGACATACGAGCTCGGGACCTACGAGCGGCACGAGGCCCTCTACCTCGACATCCGGAAGCTCGTGAAGTGGGACGAGAACGTCAAGCCGTTCACCGTGGTCGAGCCGGAGGAGGGGGGATGACGACGGCGTTCTTCTTCTGGCTCTTCGCGGCGCTCGTCGTTCTCGGCGCGGTCGGCGTCGTGGCCATGCGACAGCCCGTCCACTCCGCGCTGTTCCTCCTCCTCTCGTTCCTCGGCGTCGCGGCGCTCTTCGTCATGGCGCATGCCGAGTTCCTCGCCGCCGTCCAGGTCCTCGTCTACGCGGGCGGGATCATGGTGCTGTTTCTCTTCACGATCATGCTCGTCAACGTGCGGCGTGCCGCGGGCGAGCCCTTCGTGCACACGCAGGGGGGCGCGGGACTCGTCGTGGGGTTCCTCATCCTCGCGATCGTGGGCGGCACCGTGGTGGCCTCCACGCGCGTGCGCTCCCTCGCGGACCTCGGCGCGCCCGCCGACCCGGCCCGGCTCGCGACGACGAGCATCACGCGGACGACGACCGAGGTCGTGGACGGGAAGAGGGTCTCGAAGAACGTCACGGAGGACGTCGCCGGAAACAGCCAGGCCGTCGCGTGGGGGCTCTACCGCGACTATCTGCTTCCGTTCGAGGTCGCGTCGGTGTTCCTGCTCGTCGCCATGATCGGCGCGGTCGTGCTCGGGAAACGAACGATGGAGCACGTCGACTGATGATCGGCGTCACGCATTACGTCGCGCTCTCGTTCGTGCTCTTCGCCATCGGCGTCACGGGCGTCCTCATCCGCCGGAATCTCCTGACGGTGCTGATGTCGATCGAGCTGATCCTCAACGCCGCGAACCTGAACCTCATCGCGTTCTCGCGCCAGCTGGGCGACCTCAACGGGCAGCTCTTCGCGGTGTTCGTCATCACGCTCGCCGCGGGCGAGGCCGCGATCGGCCTCGCGATCATCATCTCGCTGTACCGCCTCAAGAGCTCCGTGAACCTCGACGCCGTGTCGGAGCTGAAGGGATAGCGCGTGAGCTCGGCCGCCCTCCTGCCCTGGATCCTGGTCTTCCCGCTGCTCGGGTTCCTCGTGAACGGTCTCCTGTACATGGCCTCGCATTCGAAACTGGGCGGAAGGAACGCTCCGAAAGGCCCCCACGGCGCCGGGCACGACGAGACGCCCAAGGGCCCGGGCCACCATCCGCACGCCGAGGAGGCCGGCGGGCACGGTCTCACGCACGACCCCCGTCATGCCGTCACCCCCGGCGCCGACACGCATGCACGGCACGAGATCCCGTTCGCCGGTGCGCACACGGTCGTCGGCCCGGCGGCCTGCGCGCTGTCGTTCGTCGTGGCGCTCCTCGCGATCTTCGCGTGGTGGGGCGAGACCCACGGGCACACCGGCGTGGTCGCGACGCTCTGGACGTGGCTGCCGATGGGGGAGAACGCGACCTGGTTCGGCGCGAAGGCGCTCTCGATCGACGTCGCGTTCCGCATCGACGCGCTCTCGGCGGTCATGCTCTTCTTCGTGACGTTCGTCGGAACGCTCATTCACGTCTACTCGGTCGGGTACATGGGTCACGA
>DATGDV010000309.1:0-3439 GCA_035310685.1 Thermoanaerobaculia bacterium | reverse complement strand
GTTCTCGAGCGCCTTCGTCGGCGAGCCTCGATGTCCGACGACACGCGTCGAGGAGGCGTCGAAGAAGTTCATGCCGGCTGGATTATCCTCGCGGCCGATGTTGCGATCCGTACGAGAGCGCCCGGCAGGCGTCGTGCGCCGCCGGCGCGCGGTGCGACCCCTTCCAGAGGGGCCGTTTGCCGTGCCGCTGTCGACGATCGACTGGCTCGTCTCGCGCGAGAGCCCCGCGGCGCGCTACGTGGCTCTTCGCGACCTTCTCGGCCGGCCGCCGAAGGATCCCGACCTCAGGAGGGCGAAGCAGGCCTTCCCCCGCGAGCCGTTCGTGCGCGAGGCGCTCGCGCTCCTCCGCGCGAAGCTCGCCCCGGGTGCGGGACCCGAAGCGCTCGAGCGCCGCTACGACGGCGGGGTCTGGCTCGCGCTCTTCCTGACGGAGGTGGGCGCGGACGGCGCGCTGCTCCCGCTTCACCACGCGGGCGACGTTCTTCTCGCGCGCTGGGAGAAGACGCTCGTGAAGATCGAGCGGCACGAGGATGCCGACCTCGACACCGCGCCGTTCCGCGCGGCCCTGCGCGTGCTTTCGCGGATCGGATGGGGGCGCGATTCGCGCGTGGCCGAGGGCGCGGACGCCCTGGCGACCCGCGCGCTCGCGGGGCGCGGCCGGACGGAGAAGGACCTCCTGCTCTTCGCGTCGCTGCCCGGCGACGCCAGGAGCGAGCGTGTCTCGGCGGCCATCTCCTTCCTCACGGCCCGGCTGCTCGACGTCGAGCTGCCGGCCGCGCTCGCCCCCGGCGCGCCGGAAGAGCTGCTCATGCCCGGCTTCCCGTGCGGCGAGGAGACGGATCTCGTCGAAATGCTCTTCGCGCTCGCCTCCGTCCTCCCCGCCGGGCCCCAGAGCGCCCCCGTGCTGTCCCGCGCGCTCGCGCACCTCGCCGCACGCGCCGATCATCGCGCACGCTGGACGCTCGAACGGCCGCGGCCCGATCGGCTTCCCGTCGCTCTGGAGCGCACGGGCGAGCTCTCGCGGTGGGTGACGCTTCGCGCGCTCGCCGTCCTGCAGCGCTTCCACGGCCTCGAGGTGCCGGGCGCGCCCCCGAGGAGGCGGGCTTGAGGCGGGTTCCAGCTCTTCTCCTTGGCGCTCTCCTGGCCGTCCTTCCCGGGTGCGTGGCCGATCCCTTCGGCGCGCCTCAACGTGTGAAGACGCACGGCTACCGCGCCCGCGTCACGCTCAAGAGTGACGGGGTCGAGAAGGCATCCTTCGATCTGGCCGTGTTCAGGGACCTCAGACGAAAGGGAGCGGCGGACGGACCGGCGCTCGTGCTCGACCTGGCTGCGCGCAAGGCGTTCCGGCTCGATCCGGCGACGAAAACGGCCCGAGACGTGCCGTTCTCGGAAGCGGTGGGCGAGCTTCCCGCCGGCGTCCCGTTCGCTCCGGGATTCGACGAAAAAGCGGAGGCGGCGCGGCGGAACATAGGCATCTACCACCGGGAAGGCGACGAGGTCTTCGCGGGACACGTGTGTGCGCTCTGGCGTTTCGACGACGACCCGGCCGCGCCCGGATCCCCGACGACGACGTACTGGGTGGCCGGCGATCTGGACGCCCTCGTGACGCGATACGACCGCGAGACGACGGACGAGAACGGAAAGACCCGGAGATCCACCGTGTCCCTGACGAACGTCCGGGTCGGCGCGGATCCCGGCCTTTTCGCCGTTCCGAACGGCTGGACCCGGCTCTGAACGGGTTTCTTGATTTTCCGGCCCCGTTCTTGCTGGTATCCTCCCGGTCCCGAAACGCCGCCGGCCGACTGGACCATCACCTGCAAGGAGTGCGTGATCCGCCATGAAGACAGCGAACCCGACTCTCTCCCACCTCGCGAAGGCCCTCGTCGCGGGCCTCGCGTTCGTCCTCGCCGGACCCCTGGCCGCCCAGACGGCAACGCCGAAGGACCCGAAGTCGCCCGTGCCGGGCTTCGCGGACGGGCGCGGCCCGACGGGTCCGGTCACGCTCAAGATCGTCTCCCCGGCCGCGGATGAAGTCATCCCCGTCCCGCAGCCCGAAGCCGGACAGCCTCCCGCCAAAGGCGCTCCGGTCACGCTCAAGGTGGAGCTCCAGAACTTCGAGACGTTCCAGGACGACGCCACGAAGAGCGGGCAGCACCTCGAGATCCTCGTCGACAACATCGGCGCACTATTTCCGTGGCACGATCCGACGAAGCCGTATACGTTCAAGAGCCTTCCCAGGGGCACGCACACCGTTCGGATCTTCCCGGTGCGGCCGTGGGGCGAAGCGATCAAGGAGCCTTCCGCCTTCGCGATGGTCACCTTCCACGTCGGAGAGAAGGACGGCAAGAACACGCTCGAGCCGGGGTCGCCGGTTCTCACGGTCGTCTCCCCGCGCGGCAAGGTGAGGGCCGGGGCGGGGAAGGTCCTCCTCGACGTCCTCGTGACCGGATGTCCCGTCGGCGAGTCGTCGGTGCCCAACTCCTGCCGCCTGCGTTACAAGGTCGATACTCAGCCGGAGGTCACGCTCACGAAGGCCGACCCCGTGTGGCTCGAGAATCTCGCCCCCGGCCGTCACGCGTACGTCGTGGGCCTCACGCGGGACCAGAAAGTCGTCCCGGGCGCGTTCGCGCTGTACCAGGGCTCTTTCGAGATCGAGAACGGGGTGAACCCAGCGGCGCCGGGCTCGGCCCCTCCGGCAAAGGCCACGGGAAACTAGAATCGGCGGCATGGCCCTGGTTTACGGCGGCAAGGGGACGCGTCCCTGCGCCGTCGACCCGCCCCTGATCCTCGCCCCGATGGCGGGGATCACGGACATGACGTACCGCCTCCTCCTCCGGCGCATCGGGGGCGTGGGCCTCGTGACGATGGAGTTCGTCTCGTCCGAGGGCCTGACGCGGGGTAACCGCAAGACCGAGAGGCTGCTCCGCTTCGACCCCGCCGAGCGTCCGCTTTCCGTCCAGATCTACGGAGCCGACGCCGCCCGGATGGAGATCGCCGCCGAGCGCGTCGAGGAGATGGGCGTCGACGTCTGCGACATCAACATGGGGTGCCCCGCGAACAAGGTCCTGAAGGGCTGCGCGGGCGCGGGCCTCATGCGCGATCTCGGAAGGGCGAGAGAGATCGTCGCGGCCTGCCGGAAGGCGCTGAAGACGACGCCCCTCACGGTGAAGTTCCGGCTCGGCGTGACGGACGAGACGGTGAACTACCTCGAGCTGGGCCGGATCTGCGAAGGCGAGGGCGTCTCGGCGGTCGCGCTCCACGCGCGGACGGCGAAGCAGATGTACACGGGCCGCGCCGACTGGAGCCGCATCGCACGCCTCAAGGAGGCGGTGGGGATTCCCGTCGTGGGAAACGGCGACGTCGCGACGCCCGAGGACGTCCTCGCGATGTTCCGGGAGACCGGGTGCGACGCCGTGATGTGCGGCCGCGCGACGATGAA
>DATGDV010000308.1:0-3284 GCA_035310685.1 Thermoanaerobaculia bacterium | reverse complement strand
TTTGGCCGCCGTCGTTCTTCGGGTCCACAGGCGACATGTACTCGTGCTCCTTCGCAGACTTGAAATGGGGCTACCTAAACTGCCGGGAGGCAAATGCTTAGGCGGCCGGAACCGTTGATGTTAGACGGGCGAGGGAGACCGGTCAACCGGGCGGCGGACCACCCCGGCGGACGGTCGCAAGCAGCCGGTCGACGACCTCCTCGACCGAGAGGGCGGACGTGTCGATCCGCGTGTAGGTCCCGTCGTCCACGAGCGGAGAATCGGCCCGCGTGGAATCCGCCCGATCGCGCGCCTCCATGTCGGCGAGCACCTGAGCGAAGGTCTGAGGAGCGCCTCGCGCCGAAAGCTCCTCGAACCGGCGACGCGCTCGAACGTCCGGGGACGCCGTGAGGAAGAACTTGTGCGGCGTCTCGGGCACGACCTTCGTCCCGATGTCTCGCCCCTCGAGGACGCCGCCGCCCTGGAGCGCGAGGCTGCGCTGCATCCCCGCGAGGCGGCGTCTCACGCCCGGCACGGCCGAGACGGCCGAGGCGTACGCTGAGATTTCCGGCGTGCGGATCTCGCGGGACACGTCCTCTCCGTTCAGCCACGTCCGCGCGTCCGCGGCGCTACCCGTCACGCGCACGTCCACGCGCGACGCGACCGCGACGACGGCCTCGGGATCGCCGAGAGGCAAGGGGATTCCCTTCCGCTTCACGGCGAGGCCGACAGCGCGATACATGGCGCCCGTGTCGAGATAGGGCACCCCGAGCCTCTCGGCGACGGCTTTCCCAACCGTGGACTTCCCGACTCCGGAGGGGCCGTCGATCGCGACGACGAGTCCCTTCACTCCCGCGCTCGGACTCGGGCGTTCGGTCGGGGCGGCGCAGGCCGGATCGCGCGCAGCGCGGCGACCTCCTCGCGCGAGAGATCGCGAAAAGCGCCCGGCGGCAGCCTCGGGTCGCGGATCGGGCCGATGGCGACGCGCCGCAGCTTCGTGACGGGGTGGCCGACGAGGTCGAACATCCGGCGGATCTGGCGCGAGCGGCCCTCGCCGAGAATCACCTTGAGCCAGGCGTTTCCGCCGGCTCCGTTGCGCTCCGGCGTCGTCCTGACGAGCTCGACGTCGGCGGGCGCCGTGCGCGCACCATCGTCGGGCAGCGTCACGCCCCGCCGGAGCTTCTCGAGCTGCGCGGGCGTCGGGACGCCGGAAACCTTGACTTCGTATTCCTTGCGGCAGCCCCCGGAAGGGTGCGTGAGCTTGTGCACGAGCGCCCCGTCGTCCGTGAGGAGGAGCAGCCCCTCGGACTCCACGTCGAGCCGCCCCACGGCCACGACGCGCTCCCCGACGCGCCCCTTGAGCAGCTCGAAGACCGTCGGGATGCCGCCGGGATCCTCCCGTGTGACGATGAGCCCCTTCGGCTTGTTCATGAGGACGTACCGCCGCACGGCCGAGAGGCGGACGAGCTTCCCGTCCACCTTGACGTGGTCCTTCGCGAGGTCGGCCTTCACGCCGAGTTCCCTGACCTTGTGGCCGTTCACGGTCACCCGGCCCTCGAGGATCATCTGCTCAGCTGCGCGCCGCGACGCGATGCCGGCGGCGGACAGGATCTTCTGGAGACGCTCGGCGCTCATGGGGTAGCTCCGAAGAGCACGGAAGAAAGAAGAAAGATTTGCTTAGAAGGAAAAAGAAAAGAGAAGAAAGAGATGACTAGAGACCGTATTCCCCGAATGGCCGATGTCAAGGGCGCGCTTCGCGCGCCGCGTAGCGGTCGCAGACCCTTGACATCGGTCATTCGGGGAGAAGATTTTCTACTATCGGGGCTTCATCAGCAGCCCCGAATATCAGAATTAAAGCTTTAACCATTCTCAGAATCTTCCTCTTTCACTTCTTCCCTCTTCTCTTCAGCAGAATCAACTTCCGGGAACAGCTCCGTCTGCGCCGTGTTCGTCTCGACTCCGTAGAGTGCGTCGAGGTCCTCGGGGCGCGGGAGGTCCTTCAGGTCGGTGAGGCCGAAGTGGACGAGGAACTCGCGGGTCGTCTTGTAGAGGAACGGCGTCCCGACGACCTCCTTGCGGCCCGCAGTCGTGATGAGTCTCTTGTCGAGCAGGGTGCGCAGTGACGACGCCGAGTTCACGCCCCGCAACTCGGCGATCTCGGGCGCGGTGACGGGCTGGCGGTACGCGATGATCGAAAGCACTTCGAGGCTCGCCATCGAGAGCTTGTTCTTCCCCTCCATCCCGAGCAGGTTGCGGACGGGCAGGTCGTACTCGTTGCGCGAGACGAGGCGCGCACCGCCGGCGACACGGTCGACCCGCACGCCCCGCCCCGCCTCCTCGCACGCCTTCTCCAGCGCTTCGAGCGCGGCCTCGACCTCCTCCTTCGAGATCTCGGCGGCCTCGGCGAGGCGCTCGACCGTCGCGGGCTTCCCCGACGCGAAGAGGAGCGCCTCGAGGAGCGCGACGTGGGTCGTCACCGGTACGCCTCCTCGTAGCCCTCGAGCGACGCCACCTCGCCCGTCGCGTCGAGGTAGATCTCGTTGAACTCGCCCTCCTGCCGCGCCTTGACGACGCGGAGCCTGAGGAGCTCTAGGACGGCCAGGAAGATCGCGATGGCCTCGGCCCGGCCCGAAAGGGAACGGAACACGTCGGACAGCGGCACCGGGGCGCCTCCGGACTTCACGCGCACGAGCATCTGCTCCATCTTCTCCCTGATCGAGAACTTCTGGTGCTCGATCTCCATCGACGGCGGGTGCTGCGCGCGGTAGCGGTCGAGGGCGCCCTTGAAGAACGTGAGCAGGTCGAAGAGCGAGACTTCCGAAAGGTCCGCCTCCTCGGCCTCCCCTTCGGGCGTCTCGAGCTTCGCCGGCGCGCGGCTCCAGAGCCCGAGCCGCACGGCTTCCATCTCGTGCAGCGTCTCGGCGACGCCCTTGTACTTCCGGTACTCGAGAAGGCGCCTCACGAGCTCGTCGCGCGGGTCCTCCTCGGGCGCGCTCGCGGCGGGGCGCGGCAGGACCATCTGCGACTTGATGTGCACGAGCATCGCCTCGACGTAGAGGAACTCGGCCGCGACCTCGAGGTCGAGCTCCTGCATGAGCACGAGGTACTCGTGGTACTGCCGGCAGACGTCGGCGAGCGGCAGGTTACGGATGTCCAGCTCGTTCCTCCGTATCAGGTGCAGCAGCAGGTCGAGGGGCCCCGTGAAGGAATCCAGCTCGACCACGAAGGCCGTGCCAGTGCCCAGGCTGAGGGAGGGGGCCTCCGGGACCGTCATGCAACACCTGGGAATGTGTTCAAGGCTGGGC
>DATGDV010000307.1:0-4576 GCA_035310685.1 Thermoanaerobaculia bacterium | reverse complement strand
CACGAAGATCCCCTTGGATCCACAAGACGCCACCGTTGACCACTTTTTTCCACCGCGAGTATCCGGCCTGAAGAAGGACGACGTCAAGCGAAATCCCTGCGAGGCAGGACGTTGCGGGTGGGGCGGCCCCGCGGTGTACCCTCGCCGGACGTGACCGCTTCGGCCCCCGCCTCATCGACCCCGCTCGTCCACGATCCGGACGCCCTCGCACGCCTCCTCGACGTTCTCGATCGGCGGCCCGAGGCCGACGTCGCGCTCGACACGGAAGCGGACTCGTTCCACCACTACTACGAAAAGACCTGCCTGGTGCAGCTCGCCTGGGACGGCGCGGCGCACCTCGTGGACCCTCTCGCGCCGCTCGACGTCCCCGCCCTCCTCGAGCGGCTCGCTCGCCGGCGGCTCCTCATGCACGGAGCCGACTACGATCTCCGGCTCCTCTTCCGGGGATACGGCTTCCACGCGACATCTCTCTTCGACACGATGCTCGCGGCGCAGCTCCTCGGCGAGAAGGAGATCGGCCTGGCCGCCCTCCTCTCCGCGCGCGCCGGCGTCACGCTCGACAAGACGCACCAGCGAGCCGACTGGAGCGCGCGGCCGCTTCCGCCGTCGATGGTCGCCTATGCCGCCTCGGACGTCCTCCACCTCGCCGCGCTCGTGGAGTCGCTCACGCGCGACCTCGAGGCGAAGGGCCGCCTCGCGTGGCACGCCGAGGAGTGCACGCGTCTGGCCGCGACGATCTTTCCGGCGGGGCGCGAAGAGGACCCCGAGAACGACTGGCGGATCAAGGGGACGAATGCCTTGACGGACAGGGAACGGGCGTTTGCGCGCGCTCTCTGGGAGGCGCGCGAGGGCCGCGCCCGCGCTCTCGACCTTCCCCCGTTCCGCGTTCTCACGAACGAGCGGCTGCTCCTCGCGGCGAAGCCCGCCGCAGCCGGCGAACGGGACCTGAGGAAGCTGTTCCCGGGCCCGCGCGCGCTGCCGGATTCCTTCGCGACCGCCGTCCGCGAAGCGCTCGGACGCGCCGCCGCCCTCGCGCCGGCCGAGTGGCCGAAAGCACGCCGCGGCGAGCGGATCGAAGTCGATCCCGCGCTCGAGCGCGAGGTCGAGGCGCTCAAGAAGTCGCGCGACGCGAAGGCCGCGACCCTGGGGCTCGATCCGGGCATTCTCGCCTCCCGGGCCGTGCTCACGGCGGCGGCGCGCGCGCGCCGCGCGAGCGGGCGCCTCACGGCCGATCTCCTGGTCCGGGAAGGCGGACTGTCGCGCTGGCGCGCCGAGCTCCTGGCGGGCTAGCCCGCCGACCGCTTCGCGGTCTGACTCGGCAAGGCGGGCTCGCGACTGCTTCCGTTCGGGGGACACGCGTTCGCGTTTCCCCCTCACCCCCTTCACCACTCGAGTCAGGGTTATTTCTTTTTCGCGGTGGGCGCCGGCGTCGGAGTCGGAATCGTGACGCCCGCCGGAGGCGTGTAATAGGCCCTCCCCTCCGGCGAAACACGGATGACGGCGTCGCGTTTGAGCTTGTCGAGGTACTCGGCGAGCTTCTTCTGGAACTGCGTGTCCTGCTCTCTCTTCAGGAGCTCGCCTTTCACGTCGGCGAACGGCTTGTACGAAACCGGGATCTTGTCGATCACCTTCACGAGGTGCCAGCCGAACTTCGTCCCGATCGGATCCGACACCGAGCCGACGGGCAGCGAGAAAACGGCCTTGTCGATCTCCGCCGTGAGCTCGCCTTTGGCGACGAGCCCGAGGTCGCCGCCCCGGCTCTTCGTCGCGCCGTCGGAATAGTCCTTCACGACGGCCTCGAACTTCGCGCCGCCCTTGATGAGGTCCGACGCCTCCTTCGCCCGGCGCGCCGCCCGCGCGGGGTCGTCGGCATTCGACACGAGGATTTCGGCGAGGTGAGCCTTCTCGGGCACCCGCCACGTCTCCTTCTCGCGCTCGTAGATGACGCGCAAGGCGTCGTCCGAGAGGTCGACCTTGCTGTTCACCTCGCGCCCCACGACGCGCTGAAGCGTCACGGTGCGGCGGAGCTGATCGCGGAGGCGGTCGATCGTGAGGCCCGACTGGGCGAGAGCCTTCGAGAAGTCCTCGTCCGTCGTGACGTTGTTCTGCTCCTTGAGCCTCTTGATCTGGTCCTCGATCTCCGCGTCGGACGTGACGAGATCGAGCTCCTTGGCGCGGTCCTCGAGGAGCGCCTCGTTCACGAGCTCGTCCATGACGCTCTTCTTCATCTCCTCGCCCTTGGCGGCGTTCGGCGGGGAGCCGTTCTCGCGCATGTTCTGTTCGATCCGCGCGTCGAACTGACTCTGCGTGATGACGCGCGAGTTCACGTGAACGAGGATGCGGTTGATGATCTCGCCGGCCCGAAGGGGCACGGCGGCCCATGCGGTCGCGGCGAGCACGGTCGCGGAGAGGATGCGGAAGCGCCGGATTGACTTCACGATCCGCAGTCTAGCGAAATCCGGGCCGCGGTCCCGCCGTCACCGCGAAGCGGTGTCGCGGGCGTTCGTTCCGACGTAGGGGAACGGCAGGTGGTCCTCGACGACCGTCACGGGAAAGCGGAGACGCGCGCCGGCCACGGCCTCCTCCACGGCTTTCGAGCTCCGCTCCTCGGCCACCGCCATCCGGAGCGCGGGCAGCGCCTCCTCGAACGTCACGTCGCGTGCGTCGAGCCGCTCGTCCACGCGGAACACGTGAAAGCCGTGCGGGGTCGCGACGACCGGGCTCCTCCTGCCCTCGGGAAGGTTCCACACGGCTTTTTCGAACTCGCGCGGGAGGTCCGTCCGGGAAAGCAGGCCCAGCGACCCGCCGGACGCGGCGTTCGGCGCGACACTGGATTCCTTCGACACGTCCAGCCAGGCCGCGCCGAGGTCGAGCCGCTTCACGGCGGCGTCGGCCTTCTCCTTGTTCGGGAAGAGGAGCTGCGACACGCGCACGAGCGCCGGCCTCCGGTAGCGCTCGGGGTGGGCGTCGTATTCCTTTCGGAGGTCCGATTCCTGAAGCGTCTCGAGCCCGGCCAGGCGGGCGAGGAAGGCCCGGCGCTTCTCCACGGCGTTCTCTCCCGGGACGGGAGGCACGGCGGCCTCCACCGCCCGTGCCAGCAGCACCTCCTCGAGGTACTGGTCGAGGAGGCTCGAGAGGACGCGCGGCGAAACGTTCTTCGGGTCCTCGCTCATCGCCTTCTTCGCCCAGGCCGTGAACTCGTCCAGCGTGACGGGCCTGTCGCCGGCCATCGCGACGATTTCCGGCCGGGACGCGGCGCGAACGCCGCCTCTTCTCCCGCAGCCTCCGCCGGCGAACGCCGCGACCGGCATCAGGACCGAAAGGACGATCAGGGCGTCGCGGCGCCTCACACGGCCTCCGCGAGAGGCGAAACCGGGAGCGAGAGAGCGCGTTCGCCGGCGAGGTCGAGAAGGATCCGCGCGGCGCGGCCCGGAACGCCGGCGCCGTCCGCAGGAAGTCCCGCAAAAGCCTTCGGCAGGCGGAAGGCATCGGGCCCGGACGCGAAGAGATCCCCCTTTCGGAGTCTCGCGACGACCTGGTCGGGGTCGAGGCGGTGGTCCCGCTCCAGCGAAGCCGCGAGCTCGTCGCCGCGGCGCTGGAGCGTCTTCACGCCGAGAGCCCGCGCGAGGAGACGGAGGCGCGCGAGGTCGAGCAGCCGCGAGAAGGCCGGCGGCGGCGCGCCGTAGCGATCGGCCGCCGTCGCGGCCTCGCGCCGGAGCGCCTCTTCGTCGGCCGCCGCCGCGATCTTCTTGTACAGCGCCATGCGCAGGCTTTCCTCGGGAATCCACGCCGGAGGGATGGCGAGGGGCACGCCGAGCTGAAGCGTCACGTCGCGCGTCTCGGGCACCGGCTCGCCCTTGAGCTCGGCCATCGCCTCCTCGAGGAGGTTCACGTACGTCTCGAAGCCCACCGACTCGATGTGCCCCGACTGCTCGCCGCCGAGGAGATTTCCCGCGCCGCGGATCTCGAGATCCTTCGCCGCGATGCGGAAGCCAGCGCCGAGGTCCGAGAACTCCTGGATCGCGCGCAAGCGCCGGCGCGCGTCGTCCGAGACCGCGATTCCGGGCGGGACGAGCAGCCAGCACTCCGCGGCCTTGTCGCTCCGCCCGACGCGTCCGCGGAGCTGGTAGAGCTGCGAGAGCCCGTACATCTCCGCGCGGTCGATGAGCATCGTGTTCGCCGACGGGATGTCCAGGCCGTTCTCGACGATCGTCGTGGCGAGGAGAAGATCGGCCGCGCGCGTGACGAACGCGCGCATCGCGCGCTCGAGCTCGCCTTCCGACATCCGGCCGTGGACCGTGACGACCCGGACCTCCGGCACGAGCGCCGCGAGCTTCTCGCGCCAGAAGCCGAGCGACTCGATGCGGTTGTGGACGACGAACACCTGCCCGCCGCGGTCGACCTCCGCGCGGATCGCCTCGCGGATGACCGCGTCGTCCAGCGGCACGACGTGCGTCGCGATCGCGAGGCGATCCTTCGGCGGCGTCTCGATGACCGAGAGATCGCGGATGCCCGCGAGCGAGAGGTGCAGCGAGCGTGGAATCGGCGTCGCCGACATCGCGAGGACGTCCACCGA
>DATGDV010000306.1:0-2717 GCA_035310685.1 Thermoanaerobaculia bacterium | reverse complement strand
ACTCCGCGCGCTTGCCCCCTGCCGAGAAGGCGCCGTCCGCGAGCGCGACGTCGGCCTCTCCGACGCCCAAAGTCTTCGCGGCCACGCCGGCAAGCTTCTCGCGCACGTGGACGGCCGCCGCCCGGACCGCCGGGATGAGCGACCCTGTGGTGACGGAGCCGCCGGAGGCGGGCCCGAACGGGAAGCGCGAGTCGCCGATCTTCACGTGGATCTGCTCGACGGGGAGCGAGAGCTCCTCGGCGACGACCATGGCGATCGGCGTCCGAATTCCGCCCCCGATGTCCTGCACGCCGTTCTCGACCTCGACGCTCCCATCCCGGTGGACGCGAACGAGGACCTGCGAGCCCGGCGCGACGAACGTGTACCAGAGCGCGGCGGCGCATCCGAGGCCGCGGCGCAGCGGCTGCCCCGAGGCCGCGGCGGCGGCGTTCGCCTTCGAGATCTCGTCGCGGCGCGCCCAGCCGATCTCCTTGGCGCCGATCTCCCACTCGAGTCTGCGCACCTCGGACGGGTCGTTCTTCAGGCGGAGCGCGAGCGGGTCCATCCCGAGCCGCGTCGCGAGCTCCTCGAGAGCGGTCTCGACGGCGAAGCAGCCCTGCGGGTGGCCCGGCGCGCGCATCGCGCAGCCGGGGCCCAGGTGCGTGAACACGTCCGACTCGGCGACCTTCACGGCGGGAAAGCCGTAGGCCGACATCGCGAAGCGGCCGGTTCCGGTCCCCGTCGCCACGCCGGCGGTGCCGAACGACTCGTAGTCCACGGCCGTGACCGTCCCGTCCTTCCTGTACCCGAGCTTCACGCGGTTCCAGGAGTCGGGCCGGTTGCCGCCGGCGAGCTGGTCCTCCTTGCGGTCGAGGGCCATGAGGACGGGCTTGCCGGCCTTTTTCGCGAGCTTCGCCGCGAAGACGCCGTAGTCGCCCGCGCCGAACTTCGATCCGAAGCCGCCGCCCGTGAACTCGGCCCTCACGCGGACTGTGTCCTTCGGGAGCTTGAGGACCTGGGCGAGCTCGTCCTGGACGCTGAACGTGCCCTGGGTCGAGGCGACGACGTCGAGCGTGTCGCCGACCCACTCGGCGAAGAGGGAATGCGTTTCCAGGCAGACGTGCGTCTGGACGGACGTCGTCGTCACGACCTCGAGTGTTCCGTCGGCCTCCGCGAATCCCTTCTCGACGTCGCCCCGGCCGGACGGCTTCGGGCCGCGGACGTTTCCCGTCTGCGGAAGCGCTGCCGCGCCTCCCGGGACGTCACCCGCGGTCCGCTTTTCCGCGACCGGCTTCTGGAAGACGAGCGGCGCGCCCTCCTTGCGCGCGGCCGCGAGGCTGACGGTGTGGGGGAGGACGTCGTATTTCACCTTGACGGCGTGGAGCGCGTCCTCGGCGGCGATTCGCGTCGGGGCGGCGAGCGCGAGGATCGCCTCCCCGTGATAGCGGACGACGTCCTTCGCGGGGTTCTCGATGACGACGCCCGGGAGCTTCTCGGCGGCCGAGACGTCGAGCGAGACGATCTTCGCGTGAGCATGCGTCGAACGGAGGATGCGTCCGTGGAGCATCCCCTGGCGCTTCACGTCGTGCGTGAAGACGGCGCGGCCCGTCACCTTCTGGGGGCCGTCGAGGCGCTGGCGGCGCTTTCCGGTCAGCCGGCGCTCCCCCATCGGATAGGGAGGCGGATCGCCCGGGGGAAGAGAGACGGAGATTCTCTTGGAAGGGTGGGGAGGCGCCAGCCCGATCTCGACGGTCACGGCGGCTCCGGCCGCCTCTGGCACCTTCGAGGAAACCTTCTCTTTCTCTTTGTCTCTTTCTTTCGTCTCTGTTGCCTTCGTCTCTTCAGCCATGCTTCACCCCCGCCTTCGCGGCCGCCTCGCAGGCGGCGAAGACGCCGGCGTACGTCCCGCACCGGCAGAGGTTGCCGGCGACGGCCTCCCGGACGTCGTGCGCCGAGGGGCGGGCATTCTTCGCGAGAAGGCCCGCACACGAGACGACCAGTCCCGGCGTGCAGAAGCCGCACTGAAGGGCGTCGGCATCGACGAAAGCCTTCTGGATCGGGGCCATGGCCTCCGGGGAGCCGAGCCCTTCGACCGTCGTGACCTTGCGCCCGTCCGCGTCATGGACGAGCGTGAGACAGGAGTTCACGGCCAGCCCGTCGAGGAGGACCGTGCAGGCCCCGCAAGCGCCGCGGTCGCACCCGACCTTCGTGCCCGTGAGACCCCAGGCGTCCCTCAGGGCCTCCGCGAGCGTCGTGCGCGGCTCGAAGGAGCCCGTCTTCAGGGCACCGTTCACCGTGACGCTCACGGCCATCGGGCCGGACGGATTCGCGGCCTGAAGCTCGCGGCGCGTCTCGACGAGGAGCGCCGTGGCGCCGGTCGAGGCGGCCGTGACCGCAGTCGCGATTCCCTTGATCAGGCCGCGGCGGGTGACCCCGCTCGTTCCGTCGGGTGGGTGAGGCTTTTCATCGCCCATCGTCGTCCTCCCTCGGCGCCCCCGAAATATACAGCGGGAAACGCGTCTCGATATCGCCCGAGTCAACATCCGCATTGACCCAAGTGCCTGAAAAGCTTATCCTTGCGCCAATCTCGGAAGGGTCGGAGGTCGTTCATGCATATCAACGATCTGCTCAAGATAGCGGTCGAGCGGAAGGCGTCCGACCTGCACCTCAAAGTCGGCGCGCACCCGATCATCCGCGTCGACGGCGAGCTGACCCCCCTCGTGGACCTCAAGCGCCTC
>DATGDV010000305.1:0-9190 GCA_035310685.1 Thermoanaerobaculia bacterium | reverse complement strand
CCGCTTCGGGGGCAGTTCTCTCTTCAACCGCCTGTAGAGCGCTTCATCCATCGTGATGTTCAGGCGAACCGACATGGGGTTTTCTCCGCGATTCTGTATTATATACATCATTCAAGGTGAGACTCGTTCCTTCTTTTTTGCATGGGATCTTCGCACCGTCCGTCGGGACCTCACGAGGCGGGGCGTTCTGAGCCTAGCGCTCGCGGCGCGGGGCGGCGCGCTCGGCCTCGGGGATGCGCTCGAGGGGCGTCCGGAATTCGGCGAGCGCGTACGCGAGAGCGGCGACCGCCGCGACTCCCGTGTTCATCTCCTCGCGGTCGATCTTGTCGAACGTGTCGTCGGCCGAGTGGTGGACGTCGAAGTACCGCGAGACGTCCTGGATCGGCGAAAAAAGCGGCACGCCGGCGGCGCGCAGGGTGCCCACGTCCGCGCCCCCGCCTCCCTTCTTCAGGTTTCCGATTCCGAAAGGCTTCAGGACCTCCGCGAGGACCGCGAGCGTGCTCTCCGCCGAGGGACCGGCGGTCCATCCGAACCCGGACACGCGCCCGGCGCCGCTGTCGCACTCGATCGCGGCGACGTGGGCGGGCAGCTCGCCCGCGTGCGTCTTCGCGTAGGCACGCGCTCCCGCGAGGCCGTTCTCCTCGTTGGCGAAGGCGACCACGCGGAGCGTCCGGCGCGGCCGCTTCGGGAGCTGCCCCACGAGGCGCGCCGCCTCGATCGCGATGCCGAGGCCCGCGGCGTCGTCCACGGCGCCCTGCCCGAGGTCCCACGAATCGAGGTGCCCGCCGAGGACGACGATCTCGTCCGCCTTCTCGCGGCCCGGGATCTCCCCGAGGACGTTCGCCGAAGTCGCGTCGGCGAGCGTCCGGGCCGAGAGCGCGAAGCGCACGCGCACGGTCTTCCCCTCGGCGAGGAGGCGGTGGACGAGGTCCGCGTCCGGAACTGCGAGGGCCGCGGCGGGGATCTTCGGGACTCCCGCCTCGTAGCGGAGCGAGCCCGTATGCGGGAGCCGCGCGTTCGAGGTCGCCACGGACCGGATGAGGGCGCCCACGGCGCCGAGCTTCGCGGCGCGCGACGCGGCGGCCCCGCGGATCGGAACGGTCGCGCCGTAACCCGAGCCGTCCGGGCGGCGCTCCATGACTTTCCAGACGAGGACGATCCTGCCCTTCGCCTTCTCCCCGAGGGCATCCACGCCCTCGAGCGACTGCGCCTCGACGACGTCGGCCTCGATCCCTTCCGGGGGCGTTCCCACGCTCCCGCCGAGCGCGCACAGCGACAGGCGGAGCGGGACGGGCGAGACGATCTCGCCGCCTTCCTCGCCTCGCTCCCAGTGCGGCACGGTCACGGCTTCGGCATGGACGTTCGAAAAACCCCTCGCTCTCAGCGCGGCCTCGGCCCAAGCGACCGAACGCGCATCGCCCGGAGATCCGGAGAGCCGCGGGCCGACGGTGTCCGTGAGGCCGCGCGCCGTGTCGTACGCGCCGTCCGTCTGCAGGGCCGCCCGCACGAGCCGCTCGAGCGTGACGCGGAAATCGGAGGACTCTTCGGGCCTCGCCGCGGTGAGAGCGAAAGTCGCGGCCCCGAGGAACACCGCCGCGAAGACGCGGCGTGCGCTCTTCACGAGAGCCTTTCGAGCAGCTTGTTCTCGAGCACCTGCGGACCGGGATCGGCCTCGAGCCTCAGGTAGTGCTCCGCCGCCGCGAGGAGCGCGGCCTGGGGCACGAGACCCACGATCTCCGAGCCCACGACCGCGACGCCGTGGCGGGAGGCCTCGGATTTCACGGTCTCGAAGACGCGGTGGAGCGGCGTCTTCTCGAAGTTCGTCATGTTGATCGAGACCTGCACCTGACCGCGCGCGTCGAGCCTGACCCCCATTGCCTTCACGAAACGATAACCGCCCGACAGGTGGCGGATGGCTTTCGCGATGCGGTCGGCGATCGCGAGATCCGACGTCCCGAGGTTGACGTTGTACGCGACGAGCGGGGCGCGGGCACCCACGACGGTGGCCCCGCCCGACGGGTGGGGAGAGCGGGGTCCGAAGTCCGGGATCCATGCCGGCTCCGACATCTTCGCCGCGAGGCCCTCGAACTCTCCCTTGCGGATGTTCGCGAGGTTCTGCCGGACCGGCGACGTCGCCGCGTCCTCGTAGAGGTAGACGGGGAGGCGGTAGCGGTCCGCCAGCGCTTTTCCGAGAGTTTTCGCGAGAGCCACGCAGTCGGCGGTGGTCGCGCCGCGCAGCGGCACGAACGGGATCACGTCCACGGCGCCGACGCGCGGATGGGCGCCCTGGTGCGTCCTGAGGTCGATCGCCTCGAGCGCGGCTCCCACGAGCGCGGTCATCGCCGCCACGAGGGAGTCGCCGTCTCCGAGGAACGTGAGGACCGAGCGGTTGTGGTCCGCGTCCGAGGTGCGATCGAGCAGGACGACGCCGCCTCCGGCCGCAAGGGCCGCGTTTGCCAGAGCCGACACGACGTCCTGCCGGCGCCCCTCGCTCACGTTCGGGATGCACTCGATCAAAGCGGCCATCACGCCTCCGGCGGGCGATCGTATCCGACGATGCGCCGCGCCGCGCTGTTCTTGCTAGCATTCGGCGTGATGAGTTCCTATGCCGGGAGCCCGGCCCTCGCCCCCGAGGCGCGGGAGAAGGTCCTCCAGACGTTTCGGCACACGCTCGTGCTCGCGCAGGAAGGCAAGAACGAGGAGGCCCTCCTCGGCTGCGACTTTCTGCTCAAGATGGACGCACGCTTCGCGCCGGCACGCAGTCTTCTCGAGGTCCTGCGCGGCGTCTCGCCCGGCACGCCCGTCAACCTCGAAAGGTTCTCCGACTATCTCGCCGTCGAAAGCGCGGGCGAGGCGCTTCCGGAGTCGGCCCGCGATCTCCCGGAGGCGTTCCCTCGCGGCCCGGTGTCTCCTGTTCCTCGGTCGGCTCCGCCCGCGAGCGGGCTCGACGACCTCGTCTTCGGAGACGAGGCAGGCGCCGCACCCGGCTCCCCTCCTCCGGAACGTCCGCGTCAGCCCAAGTCCGCACCCTCGCCGCCGCCCGCCGGCGACGCGTTCGGCGGCCTCGATGACCTGCGCCTGAGCATGCCTCCGGGCGGGCCGGCCGCCGTGGGCACGATTCCGCCTCCGGCGTCGGCTCCCCCGCTCGCGTCCCCGCCCACGGCCCCTCCGCTCGCACAGCCCGCGTCCGCCCCTCCAGTCCCGCGCCCCGTGTCCGGCGTCCAGGCCGATCCGCGCATCACGCAGTTCCTCAAGCAGGGGGACGAGGCGCTCGCCCGCGGCAACGCGCAGGAAGCCATCGATCTCTGGAGCCGGGTCTTCCTCATCGACCTCTCGAACGAGGAGGCGAGCCGCCGCATCGATGCCGCGCGCGAGTCGCAGGCGGAGGCCGCGCGCAAGATCGACGTTCTTCTCACGGAGGGTGTGACCCAGTACGAAAGCGGCGACCTCGCGGGAGCCCGCAACAAGTTTCTCGACGTCCTCGCCGTCTCCGAGCACGATGCCACGGCCCGCGGCTATCTCAACCAGATCGAGGCCGCCCTGGCCTCCTCGCAAGCCCCGGCGCCCGTCTCGGCGAGCGCCGGCGATTCCGATTTCATGAAGCACGAGATCGAGGCTCCCGCGCCTCCCTCCTTCGCGGAGGACTCCGGCATCGGTCGCTCCCTCAAAGGGGACGCGGGCAGTCGCGGACTCGAGTCGGAGGAGTCGAGTTCCCCGGCCGTCGCCCCGCCGGGAGGCAAAGGGCGGATCGACGTGCGCATTCTCCTCGCGGCTGCGGTCGTCCTGCTCGTGGCGGTCGGCGGCGGAACGTACTGGTTCCTCCGCAAACCCGCCGCTCGACCCCCGAACGCGGGCGGCCTTCCCTCGAAGGCCGGCCTGCCGGGCGGCCGCGCGGGGGAAGACCCGTTCCAGAAAGCCCAGGTCCTCTTCGACGCCGGAAAGATCGACGAGGCGATCGCCGTCCTCGCGAAGCTGCCCGACTCGGATCCGCGCCACAACGAGGCGTTGGTCCGGATCGAGAAGATGAAGTCTTCCGCAGCGCCGACGCCGGGGCCCGCCGCTCCGAGCGCCGCTCAGCTCGACGAAATGCGCGTCGCCGGCATGGCCGCGATGGCTTCGAGCCGGTACATCGACGCGCTGAAGAACCTGGATCCCCTCGTCAAGGCGCGTCCCCAGGATGCAGAGGCCGCGGCCGCGGCGCAGCGGGCTCACGAGCAGGTCGAGGCCCTGAGGAACGCGTCGAAGTCGTACAACGAGAACGACTACGAGAGCGCGATCAAGCTTCTCTGGGAGCTCCGCAAGAACGACGCGAAGAACCAGGACGTCGAGGAGTACCTCGTCAACGCGTACTACAACTCCGCGGTGCAGAGCCTGCAGGCGGGCAACATGGCGAAGGCCACGATCGCCGTCAAGGAGGCGACGGACCTCAGGCCCGGGGATGCCGAGGCGCAGCGCCTTCTGCGCTTCGCGCGCAAGTACCCGCGAGGCGCGAACGACCTGCTTTCCCGCATCCTCATCAAGCACCTCACCCTCAGGCCCTGAGTCCGGACGCGAAATGTCCGAGCCTCCGCGCGACCCGCTCGCCGAGCACCCGCTCACCCCGGATCCTCCGCGGCGGCGACCCTCGCCGAAGACGACGCTCGAACTCTTTCCGGACGCCTCCGAGAAATCCTTCGGTCCTCCGGAGGAATCCGCGGCGCCGACGCCGGCCGAAGACCAGCCGCGAGGCGGGGCCGCGCCCGCGGCACCGGAAGGATCCAGGGCCGGTGCGCCGGCGTTCACGGAGCTCGGGGCCGCCTTCGTCGAGCCCGAAGGGCCGCGCGCGGTCGCGTTCGCGCGTCGCGTCGCCGCGGGTCTCGCCGACCTCCTCATCCTCGCGCTCGTCGGCGCGGTCGAGCTCGCCGCCGGCGCGCTCGTTCTCGATCTGCGCTTCCCCCCTCCCGCTTTTCTCCCGCTCGCGGCCTTCCTCCTGCTCGCCGCCCTCGTCCTCCTCGTTCTCGCGCCTTTCGTCTGGGGCACGACGCCCGGCATGGCGCTCGCCGACCTGAGGATCTGCGCCGAGGACGGCGGCTCTCCCACGCTTTCCGCCGCGCTGCTGCGCTTTGCCGGCTTCTTCGTAACGTTCGCGCTCGCGGGCGTGCCCCTGCTCGTCGCCGCGTTCGACCGCCGCGGGCGAACGCTCGCGGACCTCGTGTCGCGGACGACGATCGAGCCTGTGGAGGCCGCCGAGCCCTCCGCCCTCTCCTAGGCAGCGCCGTGCGCCTCGCGCTCTGCCAGATCGACACGACTATCGGGGACTTCGCGGGCAATGCGGCCCGGATCCTCGAAGGCCTGGCGCGGGCCGAGGCGGCTCGGGCGGACCTCGCGGCGTTTCCCGAGCTCGCGATCTGCGGCTATCCGCCGCGTGACCTCCTCGAGCGGCCGTCGTTCGCGCGCGAGGCCGCGCGCACCCTGGCGTCCCTCGCGCGGCGCACGCGCGGGACGGCCCTCCTCGTCGGGACGTTCGTGCCGAACCGGAACCGCGTCGGAAAGCCGTTCCACAACGTCTCGGCGCTGCTCGAGGACGGTCGTGTGCGGGTCCTCGCGAAAAAGACGCTTCTCCCGACGTACGACGTCTTCGACGAAGGGCGCTGGTTCGAGCCGGGCAGCGGCTGCGTCGTCCTGCCGTTTCGCGGGGAGCGGCTCGGGCTGCCGGTCTGCGAGGACCTCTGGAACGACAAGGACTTCTGGCGACAGAGGCGCCTCTATCACGACGATCCCGCTGAGGCTCTCGTGAAACGCGGCGCGACGCTCGTGGTCGCGATCAACGCGTCGCCGTTCTCGGAAGGCAAGCCCCGCTTGAGGCGCCGGATGCTGGCCCGTTACGCGCGCGACGGGCGCGTGCCCGTGGCGTCCGTCAACCTCGTCGGAGGGAACGACGAGCTGGTCTTCGACGGAGACTCGATGGTGCTCGACGGCCGCGGCCGCGTCCTCGCGCGGGCCGCGAAGTTCGGGGAGGACTTCGTGGTCGTGGACATCCTCCGCGACGGCCATGGTCCCGCGCGCGTCGTTCCCGTCTCGGGATCGAGAGCGCCCGATCTCGCCGACGATGCCGGCGGGGATCCTCTCGAGTCGCTCCGGCAGGCGCTCGTCCTCGGCGTCCGCGATTACGCCCGGAAGTGTGGCTTTTCCACCGCGGTTCTCGGCCTTTCGGGGGGGATCGATTCGGCGCTCGTCGCGGCGCTCGCGGTCGAAGCGCTCGGAAGGGAGAACGTGACGGGGCTCGGGATGCCGTCGCCGTACTCCTCCGAGGGCTCGATCGTGGACGCGCGCGCGCTCGCGCAGAACCTCGGGATCCGCTTCGAGATCCTGCGGATCGACACGCTCTTCGACGACGCGCGCCGGACGCTCGCGCCGCTGTTCCCCGGCCTTCCCGAGGACGTCACGGAGGAGAACGTCCAGTCGCGGCTCCGCGGCCTTCTCCTCATGGCGGTCTCGAATAAGAAGGGGCCGCTCGTCCTCACGACCGGCAACAAGAGCGAGCTCGCCGTGGGCTACTGCACGCTCTACGGCGACATGTGCGGCGGGCTCGCGCCGATCTCGGACCTGCCGAAGATGCGCGTTTACGCGCTCGCGCGGCATCTCAACGCACGCGCACGGGGCGCGCTCATCCCGGAGGCGTCGCTTCTGAAGGCGGCTTCCGCGGAGCTCCGGCCCAACCAGTGCGACCAGGACTCTCTGCCCCCGTATCCGCGTCTCGACGCGATTCTCGAAGGTCTCGTGGAGCGAAACCTCTCCGTCGAGGCCGTCGCGCGGCGCGCGCACGCTCCGCTCGCGCTCGTGAAGAAGATCGCGCGGCAGGTGGACCGCGCCGAGTACAAGCGCTGGCAGATGGCGCCCGGCCTGAAGGTCTCCGCAAAGGCGTTCGGCAGCGGCCGCCGGATTCCGATCGCGCAGAGGGCGCCGCTCTGAAGTACACCGCATCCCTCGAGGCGCAGCGTTATCCGTGGAAAGAGATCCCGGGGTCGTCGCACGTGCTCCTTCTCGAGAAGGTCCTCTCGCGCGGAAAGGACCTCGCGGTGCTCGACCTCGGCTTCGGCGCCGGGCTGCTCGCGCGCCGCATCCGTCCCACATGCCGGTATCTCGCCGGCGTCGAGCTCGACCCCGAGGCGGCGAGGGAAGGCGCTCCGTTCTTCGACGACCCGGTCACCGGCGACCTTCTCGACGGGATCTCCGGTCCGTGGAAGGAGCCCTTCGACGTGATCGTGGCCGGCGACGTCCTGGAGCACCTGCCGCGTCCCGAGGTCCTCCTCGGCTCTCTCAGGACGCTTCTGAAGCCGGACGGCGTTCTCCTGCTCTCGCTTCCGAACGTCGCGAACGTCACCGTGCGGCTCGGCCTTCTCTTCGGCCGCTTCCGGTACGCGCCCCGCGGCATTCTCGACCGCACTCATCTGCGGTTCTTCACGCGGGCGACGGGCCGCGCCCTTCTCGAGGAGAACGGATACCGCGTCCTCTCGGTCGACGCGACGGCGATGCCGCTCGAGCTCGCTTTTCCCGCGCTCGCACGCCCGCCCCTGGCCGGAGTCGTACGTGCCGCCACGCTCGCCGCGACCCGCCTTTCGCCGACCCTCTTCGGCTACCAGTTCGTCTACGAGGCCCGGCCGTCGTGACCGCGACACGCGAAAGTCTCGCGTTGGGGACGCAAGCGGCGCCCGCCCGCACCGAGCCGGCGCGCGGCGTCGACCTGTCGATCGTCATCCCCGCCTTCAACGAGGAACATCGGCTGCCGGCTTCCCTCGGAGCGGTCTCGGCTTATCTCGCCGCCCGGCCGTCTGCGCCCCGCGTCGAGGTCCTCGTCGTGGACGACGGTTCCTCGGACGCGACGGCCTCGCGCGCCGAGGACGCGGGCCGACGCCACGGGCTCGACCTCCGCGTCCTGCGCCTTCCGAGGAACCGGGGCAAGGGCTTCGCGGTCCGCACCGGGTGCCTCGAGGCGGCGGGCCGCCTCGTTCTCGTCTCGGACGCGGACTTCTCGACGCCCATCTACGAGTGGGAGAAGCTCGCGTCGGCGAACGCTCCGGTCGCGATCGGCTCGCGGGCCGTGGACGAATCGCTCGTGAAGGAGCACCAGTCTCTCGGCCGGGTCGCCATGGGCAAGCTCTTCAACCGGCTCGTGCGCCTGCTGCTCGTGCCGGGAATCCACGACACGCAGTGCGGGTTCAAGCTCTTCTCGCGCGACGCGGCCCGCGAGATCTTCTCCCGGGCGACGGTGGACCGGTTCGCGTACGACGTCGAGGCGCTTCTCCTCGCGCGCGAGCTCGGCTATGCGATCGCCGAGGTGCCCGTCCTGTGGTTCAACTCCCCCGACTCGCGCGTCACGCTCTACGGCGGCGCGCAGGCGTACCTGGAGCTCTTCCGCCTCCGGATGCGGCAGCGCGCCAGAGGCCCGGAGACCGCCGGGAGAAAGCCTAGTAGAGCGGAAACGCCGCCGTCAGCTCCCGGACCTTCCCCTTGACGCGAGCCTGGATCGACGCGTCCTCCGGCGCGTCGAGCACCTCGCCGATCCAGCCGGCGATCGTCTTCATCTCGGCCACGCCCATGCCGCGCGTCGTGACGGCCGGAGTCCCGATGCGCAGCCCGGACGTCACGAGAGGCGGATTCGGGTCGAAGGGGATCGTGTTCTTGTTCACGGTGATCCCGGCGGCGTCGAGCGCCTTCTCGCACACCTTCCCCGTCAGCCCCTTCTTTCCGACGTCCACGAGGAAAAGGTGGTTGTCGGTCCCGCCCGAGACGATGCGGAAGCCCTTCGCGGCCACGGCCTCCGAAAGGACGCGCGTGTTCTCGAGGACCTGCTTCTGGTACCTCGCGAAGTCCGGCTCCATCGCTTCCTTCAGCGCGACGGCCTTGGCCGCGATGACGTGCTCGAGCGGGCCGCCCTGCTGGCCCGGAAAAACGGCCCGGTCGATCTCCTTCGCCCACTCGGGCACGCACAGGATGAGGCCCGCGCGCGGCCCGCGCAGCGTCTTGTGCGTCGTCGTCGTCACGAAGTGCGCGTGGCCCACGGGCGACGGGTGCAGGCCCGTCGCCACGAGTCCCGCGATGTGCGCCATGTCGACCATGAGGAGCGCGCCGACGGCGTCGGCGATCTCGCGGAACTTCGGGAAGTCGAGCGTGCGCGGGTACGCCGAGGCGCCCGCCACGATGAGCTTCG
>DATGDV010000304.1:0-11639 GCA_035310685.1 Thermoanaerobaculia bacterium | reverse complement strand
TCCTCGTGGCGGCCATGAGGCCCTCCGCACTCCCGCTCGCCGCGCCTCTGCTCGTTCTGTGGGCTCTCAGCCCCGTCCTCGCGTGGTGGCTCAGCCACGCGGCCCCTTTCGGGCGCGAGGCGCTTCCGGCCGGCGACCGGGACTTTCTCCTGCGCACGGCCCGGAAGACGTGGCATTACTTCGAGGAGCTCGTCCAGGCGGACGCGAACGGCCTCGCTCCGGACAATCTCGCCGTTTCGCGGGACGGCGGCTCTCCCCTGGTCGCGCCGCGCACCTCGCCCACGAACATCGGTCTCGCTCTTCTCGCGGACCTGGCGGCGCACGACTTCGGCTGGCTCGAGACGGACGCGCTTCTCGCGCGGCTCGACCGGACGCTTCGCACCGTCGAGGGCCTCGAGCGCTGGAAAGGACACGTCCTGAACTGGTACGACACGCGGACGCTCGAGCCGCTCGAGCCGCGGTACGTCTCGACGGTCGACAGCGGCAACCTCGCCGTGTGCCTCATCGTGCTCGCCCACGGGCTTCGGGAGCTGCCGGGCGACGGGGAGCTCTCGCGGGCCGAGGATCTCGCCCGGCGCGCCCTGTCCCTGGCCGACGGAATGGACTTCCGGCCCCTCTACAACGCCTCACGCGGGCTGCTCGTGACCGGCTGCCGGCCCGGCGTTCACGACACCGTGAAGCGCGACGAAACCTTCTACGACCTCCTCGCGTCCGAGGCTCGCCTCGCGAGCTTCCTCGCCATCGCGAAGGGCGACGTGCCGCAGAGCCACTGGTTCCGGCTCGGCCGCCTCGCCGTGAGCCTGCACGGGATTCCCACGCTGCTGTCCTGGAGCGGCTCGATGTTCGAGTACCTCATGCCGCTTCTCTTCACGCGGACGTATCCGGAAACTCTCCTCGACGCCTCGTGCCGGATGGCGGTCCGGCGACAGGAAGAGTGGGGCCGGGCGCACGGCGTGCCGTGGGGAGCTTCCGAATCCGCCTATCGCGTCACGGACCTCGCCGGCGAGCACCAGTACCGCGCCTTCGGCGTCCCCGGGCTCGGCTTCCGCCGAGGACTCGACGAAGACCTCGTCGTGGCGCCGTACGCGTCCGCGCTCGCGGCCCTCCTCGCTCCCGCCAAGGCGGTGAAGAATCTCCGGGCTTTCGCGGCGGCGGGGGCGGACGGCCCGTGGGGCTTCTGGGATGCGCTCGACTACACGGAAGGGGATGCGCCCGCGGAGCCGCACGCCCTCCAGCGGACCGGGGACGGGCGCGGGGTCGTCGTGCGCACGGCCTTCGCGCACCACGAGGGGATGAGCCTCCTCGCGTTCGCGAACGTTCTCCTCGGCGACGTGATGGTGAAGCGCTTTCACGCGGACCCGCGCGTGCGGGCGACCGAGCTCCTCCTCCAGGAGCGTCCCCCCCGCGAAGCGCCGGTGCCCCAGCCGCGCCCGACGGAAGACGAGGTGCTTCCGCTCCCGGCCTCGCCGGCCGCGGCCCCGCGCCTCCTGCGCTCGCCGCATCAGCCTTTCCCGGTCACCCAGTTCCTGTCCAACGGCAGCCTCGTCTCCGCGATCACGCAGGCAGGCGGAGGCGCGAGCTTCTGGCGCGGCCTCTCGGTGGCCCGACATCGCGAGGACCCGACCTCGGATCCGGTCTCCAACGCTCTCTACCTCCGCGACGTGCGCAGCGGCGCCGTCTGGTCCGCCACTTTCGCGCCCACGCAGCGCGAGCCCGAGCTCTACCGCGCGACGTTCCTGCCCGAGCTCGCGTCGTTCCGGCGGCGCGACGCGGAGATCGAGTCGCTGCTCGAAGTCGCCGTGTCGCCCGAGGACGACGTCGAGGTCCGCCGCCTCACGCTCACGAACCTGAGCGGCTCGACGCGCGAGATCGAGGCCACGAGCGCCGTCGAAATCGTGCTCGCCAAGGCGCAGGACGACGTCGCGCATCCCGTGTTCGGCAAGCTCTTCCTCGAGACCGAGGCCGTCCCGGCGGACGCGGCGCTTCTCTGCGCCCGGCGCCCGCGCGCCGCGGGCGAGAAGCCGCTTTACGCCGTCCACGTCCTCGCGGCCGCGGCGCGGCTGCAGGGACCCCTCGAGTGGGAGACCGACCGCGCGCGTTTCTTCGGACGGGGGCGCGACGCCTCGGATCCGGAGGCGATGGAGAGTCGCGCGCTCTCGGGAACGACCGGGACCGTTCTCGATCCGATCCTCAGCCTGAGGCAGCGTGTGCGGCTCGCGCCGGGCGCCATCGCGCGCCTGACGTTCACGACGGGAGTCGCGGACACGCGCGAGGCCGCGCTCGCCCTCGCCCAGAAATACCACGATCCTTCCGCGGCGGTGCGCGCCTTCGCGCTCGCGCGGACGCACGCGCAGGTCGCGGTCCGGCATCTCGGGCTGACGCCGGAGGAGGCGCACTTCTTCGAGAGGCTCGCCTCGAGGGTCCTCGGCTCGGATCGCACGCTCGCCGCACCCCCCGAAGTGCACGAAGCGAACACCCTCGACGTTTCGGCCCTCTGGCGACACGGGATCTCCGGCGACCTGCCTCTCCTTACGGTGCGCATCCAGCGCTCCCAGGATCTCGCGCTGGCGCGCCAGGCCCTCGAGGCGCAGGAATACTGGCGGCTCAAGGGCCTCGCGGCGGACCTGATCCTGCTGAACGAGCACGAAGAGGGATACCGCAAGGAGCTCCACGACCTTCTCACCCAACTCGTCGAGCGCGGTCCCTGGGCCTCGCGGGCCGGCAAGAGCGGCGGGGTCTTCCTCCTCCGCGTGGATCTCCTGAGCCCCGACGATCACCGCGCGCTCCTCGCGTACGCGAACGCGGTCCTTCGCGGAGAGGACGGTAGCCTCGCGATGCAGCTCGACCGCGCGTCGCCCTACGCCCCGGAACCGCCCTCTCCCCCCGCCCCGCACCCGCGGGCCGCCCTGGAAGCGGAGACAACGCCGCCCGAGCTGAAGATGCCAAACGGCTTCGGCGGGTTCGGAGAGGGCGGACGCTCGTACGAGATCGTCCTGGACGGAGCCCGGGAGACGCCGCTGCCCTGGACGAACATTCTCGCGAACCCCCGTTTCGGCTCGCTCGTGACGGCCTCCGGCGCCGCGACGACCTGGTCCGAAAACAGCCGCGAGAACCGCCTCACCCCTTTCGCGAACGACCCGGTGAGCGATCCGCTCCCCGAGGCCGTCTTCGTGCGCGACGAGGAGACCGGCGACGTCTTCGGCGGCACGCCCGGGGTCCGCCCCCGCGAGAAAGAGGGCCGCTGGCTCGTGACGCACGAAGCGGGCTTGTCGCGGTTCCGCAGGAGCTCGGCCGGAATCGCTCGCACGCTCGAGACGTTCGTCGCCCATGAGGACGCCGTCAAGCTGACGCTCCTCACGCTCGAGAACACCTCTGGAAGAGCGCGTCCCCTCTCCGTGTTCGCGTACGCCGCGTGGGCTCTCGGGCCGCCGCATACCGAGGCGCCCCGGCACGTCGTCACGTCCTCCGCGGCGGACGTGCGCGCGATCCTGGCGCGCAATCCGGCGAACGTGGATTTCAAGGAGCGCGTCGCCTTCCTCGCCTCGAGCGAGTCCCTCGTCTCGTTCACGGCGGACCGACGCGAGTTTCTCGGGCCGTTCCGGAACGTCCGGTCGGCGGCGGGTCCGCACCGCCCGCGGCTTTCCGGCCGGACCGGCGGGGGTCTCGACCCGTGCGCGGCCCTGCACGTCGCCGTCCTTCTACAGCCGGGCGAGATCCGCACGCTCGTGTTCCTCCTCGGCCAGGGGCGGAACGACGAGGAGGCCCGTGATCTCGCCGCCCGTTTCTCGACGCCGGGCGAGGCCGCGAAAGAGAGAGAGCGCGTGAAGGCCGCATGGGACGAAACGCTCGACGCGCTCGTGGTCGAGACTCCCGACGACTCTCTCGACCTCCTCGTGAACCGGTGGCTCCCCTGCCAGACGATCGCCTCCCGCCTCTTCGGGCGCACCGGCTACTACCAGCCCGGCGGCGCCTGGGGCTTCCGGGACCAGCTGCAGGACGTGTCCTCGCTCGTCCTGATCAGGCCCGATCTGGCGCGCGAGCACCTCGTGAGGGCCGCCGGGCGCCAGTTTCTCGAGGGCGACGTGCAGCACTGGTGGCACGAACCTTCCGGGCGCGGCACGCGCACGCGCTGCTCGGACGACATGCTCTGGCTCCCGTGGGCGGCGATGCGCTACGTCAACGTCACCGCGGATGCCTCCGTCTGGGAGGAGAAGACTCCCTATCTCGAGGCTCCCCTCCTGGCCGAGGGCCAGCGTGAGTCGTACCTCGAGCCGACCCTCTCGTCCGAGACCGACACGCTCTTCAACCACGCCGCGCGCGCGATCGACGCCGCGCTCACCGCGGGAGCGCAGGGCCTCCCGCTGATCGGCACGGGGGACTGGAACGACGCCATGAACGAGGTCGGCCCCGGCGGCCGCGGCGAAAGCGTCTGGCTGGGCTTCTTCCTCCATTCCGTGCTCGTGCCGTTCGCCGCGCTCTGCGAGGGCCGCGGCGACGCCGCACGCGCCGCGCGCTACCGGAGCGAGGCCGAGCGCCTGCGGCACGCGCTCGACCTCGCGTGGGACGGCGAGTGGTATCGGCGCGGGACCTTCGACGACGGATCCCCGATCGGCTCCCGCCGGAACGTGGACGGACAGATCGACTCCATCGCCCAGTCATGGGCGGTGCTCTCGGGCGTGGCGCCTGCGGCCCGCGCGGAGCGTGCGCTGGACGCCGTGCGGTCCCGGCTCGTGAGGCGCGACGCGGAGATCATCACGCTCCTGACGCCGCCGTTCGACCACGGTCCCGAGGAGCCCGGCTACATCAAGGGCTACCCGCCGGGGATCCGGGAGAACGGGGGCCAGTACACCCACGCCGCCGCCTGGGTCGTGATGGCGGCGGCCGCGCTCGGCTCCGCCGACGAGGCGCTCGAGCTCTTCCACATGCTGAATCCGGTGAACCACACGCGGACCGAGGCGGCCGCGATTCGTTACGGGGGAGAGCCGTACGTCGTGGCGGGGGACGTCTCGGCCCATCCCGCCCACCTCGGTCGGTCGGGATGGACCTGGTACACCGGGTCGGCGGGATGGCTCTACCGGATCGCCACCGAAAGTCTTCTCGGCGTGCACCGCAGGGGCTCCGAGCTGCTTCTGGATCCCCGCATCCCGACGACGTGGCCCTCCTACTCGGTCTCACTTCGCGTCGGCCGCACCCGCTGGAAGATCCGGATCGAGAACCCGGAGGGAAAGACCGGGGGCGTCCGGGGCCTACGAATCGACGGGAAGGAGATGCCGGGAAACATCGTCGCCCTCGTGGACGACGGAGGTGTTCACGAAGTCAGCGCCGTGCTCGGCGGGGCGACCGCGGCGCGTGAGACCGCGGCTGCCGCGCCGGCACGCGTGCGGCGCCCGTCCGGGCCCCCGGGAGTCCGCGAGAGCGTCCCGACGCACGCGCGACCCGACGTCCTCGTGGTGGACGACGACCGCGCGTTGCGCGACGGAATCCTGCGGCTCCTGGACGACGAAGGATTCAGCGGCATCGGGGCCGAAGATGGTCTCGAGGCGCTTCAGCATCTCGACGCGGGCCTGCGTCCCCGCCTCGTGCTCGTCGACCTCGAGATGCCGCGGATGAACGGATGGTCGTTCGTGAGAAGGATCGAGGAGCAACCCGGTCTCGCCTCGCTTCCCATCGTCGTGATGTCGGGCATCGCGACTCCGGGATTCGCGCCGCCCCGCAGGAACGACGCGGGCTTTCTCAGAAAGCCGCTCGTGCCCGCGGAGCTCCTGCGGGTGACCCGACGGTACGCGTCCGAGCCCTGATTCGACGCGCCCGCGAGCGCGGCGGCCTCAGGGCTCGAGCTCGTACTGCTTGATCTTGTTGTAGACGGTCTTGAGGCTCACCCGGAGGATCTCGGCGGCCTTCTTCTTGTTTCCGCCGACGGCGGCCAGCGTGCGTTCGAGAAGACGGCGCTCGACGTCTTCGAGCGAGTCGCCCACGCGGACAGGCACCCGGAGAGGATCGTCCTGCGCGGGAGGCCCGGCTTCGGCGGGGGCGGCCGCGCTTTCGGCCGGCTGCGCGGCGGATGGCCGCGGCGGGGCGGGCGCCGGCGGGCGCACGGCCGAGTAGACGCTGCTCGGCCGGCCGGCGAGGACTCCTGCCACGATCTCCTCGTCCACGACGCCGTCGTCGGAAAGCACGTACGCACGGTGAACGACGTTACGGAGCTCGCGCACGTTGCCGGGCCACGGGTGGGCCGCCAGCCTCTCGAGCGCGGCCGCCGAGAAGCTCCGTCGGCCCCCCGACTCGTTTTCGGCCACGACGTCGAGGAAGTGCTTGGCGAGGACGGGAACGTCCTCGCGTCGTTCACGCAACGGTACGATGTGGAGCGGAAAGACGTTCAGCCTGTAATAAAGGTCCTCGCGGAGCGTCTTCTTCTCGACGGCCTGGAGAAGGTCGCGATTCGAGCTGGAGATGATGCGGACGTCGCACGCGATCTCCTCGTTTCCTCCGACCCGCCGGAAGGAGCGCGTCTCCAGGACCCGAAGGAACTTCACCTGCAGGTCGGGGGACATCTCGGTGATCTCGTCGAGAAACAGCGTGCCGCCGTGAGCGAGCTCGAAGTACCCCGCGCGGCGCTTGTCGGCTCCGGTGAAGGCGCCTTTCTCGTGCCCGAACAGCTCGCTCTCGATCAGATTCGCGGCGACCGCGCCGCAGTTGATCGCCACGATCGGCTTGTCGCGCCGGCGCGACAGCGAATGGATCGTCTGGGCGGCCGCCTCCTTGCCGCTGCCGCTCTCGCCCGTGATCATGACCGGCGCATCCGAGCGCGCGATTCGCGCGATGACCGCGCACGTCTCGCGCATGGCGGGCGAGACACCCACCATCGAGCCGAACCGTCCGGTCTCGTCCAGCGTCTTCCACAGCGCGGCGTCGCCTTCCTGGGCGGGGCCGCCGGGCCGGAGGCGCTCGAGCACGGCTTCGAGCTGCACGGGACGAAGCGGCTTGACGAGGTAATCGAAGGCGCCCGCCTTCATCGCCTCGACGGCCGTATCGAGCGATCCGTGGCCCGTCAGGACGACGATCTCCCGGCGCGGATCCGAGGCGCGCGCGTCCCGGATGAAGTTGATTCCGTCTCCGTCGGGAAGCTGAAGATCCGTGAGACAGACGTCCGGATCGAAGGACTCGAGCGCCGCGCGACCCTCGGCGAGCGTCGACGCGGCTCTCACGTCGAGATCGAACTCCTCGAGGAGCATCTGCACCCCTTTTCGGGTTTCGGAGTCGTCTTCGACGACGAGAACTTTCATGAGCCCACCAGCGGCAGGGATCCTGTCACGGTCAGGTGCGTATTGTCCTCCGTCCCTTCGAGCCGGCCCCCATGCGCTTCGAAAGTCCAGCGCGCGAGAAACGGACCGAGCCCCGCATTCGGGCGGCTACGCGTCTTGAACAGCATCTCGCCGGGCGCGCCGCGCGCGAGCGGGACGCGAAACGAGAACGAAACCGTTCCGTCCCGGAGGCGGGTGTCGAGCTGGGCCTCCCCCGGCGCCGCCCACCGCGACGCCGTGAGGAGCGCCTCCCCGGTCGCGTTCTCGAGCTCGTCCGCGAATCCGTCCACGAGCGCGCCCTTGGAAGGTCCGGTGCTCTTCACCGTTAGGCCCCGCTGCTCGAGCTCCCGCGCGTGGAGCCGGGCCGCGCCCGCGACGACGGCCGCGAAATCCAGGAGTCCCGGCTCTCCCTCGTGTGCGTTTCCGATGGCCGTGAGACCGTCCAGGAGCCGGGACGCCTCGTCGAGCTGCTCTTTCCCGGTCTCGAGTCCGGCGCGGAGCCTTTCGGGGATCGCCTCTTCCGCCCGAGCGGCCGCGCGCCGGGCGACCTCCAGATGCAGGGCTGCGGCCGAGAGGGGCGTCGCGAATTCGTGGCGGAGGGCACGACACGCCCGGAGCGTGGCTCCCAACCGCTGCTGTTCGAAGGTCTCACGTACCATCACGGCTCTCACGTACCATCACGGCTCTTTCGGGAGATCTGAAATCGCATGTACGGGATAAAACTGCAATGCCGGGGCCATGGTAAATCTTACGAGGCGGGGAGACTCTAGAGCCCGCTTCCCTTCAGAACCGTGATGATAGTGCGCAGCAGGATGAAGACATCCAAGAACGGCGTCCAGTGGAACAGGTACCCGAGGTCGTACCGCAGCTTGACGTCCGGTTTCGTCGCGTATGCCCCCATGACCTGGGCGAGGCCCGTCAGACCCGGCTTGAGGACCTGGCGCAGCCGGTAGGCGGGAATCTCCTTCTCGTACTCCGCCACGAACTCCGGGCGCTCGGGCCGAGGTCCGATGAGGCTCATCGAGCCCCCCAGGACGTGGAGAAGCTGAGGCAGCTCGTCCAGCCGCGTCCGCCTCAGAAAAGCCCCGGCTCTCGTCACCCGTTCGTCGTCGCGGCCGGACAGCATGGGCCCCGTCCGGGCCTCCGCGTCGACCCGCATCGTGCGCACTTTCCACAGGAGAAACTCGCGGCCGGAGAGCCCGACGCGGCGCTGGCGGATCCAGGGAGCGCCCGGGCTGCCGAGCGCCACCGCGAGCGTGACGAGAAGGAGAATCGGAGACAAGGCCGCCAGCAGGACGACCCCGACGACGAGGTCCAAGGCCCGGCGCCACGCGAACGCGAGGACGCTCGCGCCGCGCGTCACGACGGGCGTCAGGGGGAGGTCCGCGAGACTCCTCGTGACGGCGCGCGACGAGACGATGTCCGCGAGCCCGGGGAGAACCCAGAGGTCGAAGTCGTTCTCGAGGCTCCTTTCCAGAAGAGCGACGAGCGTCGGCCGGTCCTCGGGGCGGTCGGACGCGAAGATCACGTCCTCGGCGCCTCTCAGGTCCTCGAGCGACACGCTCTCGCTCCACCCCCCCAGCGTGTGGCCCGTGATCTGGCCCGCGCGCAACGCTTCGGCCGCGCGCCGGGCATCCTCTCCGGAGCCGAGCACGAGGACGGCGCGCGTGCCGATCGGGGCGAGCACCTCGGCGAGCGAGCGCCAGAGCCCCAGCGCGAACGACAGGAGCGGCACGAAGACGAGGAGAACCGTCCGGGGCACCGCGCGTCCCGCAAAGAAGTACGCCGCGAGCAGCAAACCTCCCGCGACGAGCGCGGACACGAGCAGGCCGCCCCGCTCCTTCACCGAAGCGAGCGGCTCGTCGTAAGTGCCCGCGAGCCAGAGAGCCATGACGGCCGTGAACCCCACGAGCGCGAGCCACGGAGCCTCGAGCGAGAGGTTCGACGCCGGCAGTTTTCCGAGCGTCCCCGGCAGCGGAAAGAACCGCCGGACCGCGACGATCGAGGCGAACAGCCCGATCGCCACGGACGCGTCGCCGGCGGCGAGAAGCCAGCCGCGCCCGGGCCTTTCGCCGCGGGGCCTCACCGGCTCTCCGCCGCCTCGCGGTAAGCCGCGGCCAGCGACGCGACACAGGCGCGGCGATCCGCGTGAGCCTCCGCGAATGCGCGGCAGGCCGCACCGTCGCGAATCGACGTCTCGGAATCCAGGAGATACGCAGTGATCTCCCGCGCGAACTCCTCGTCCGTCGCGGCGGAACGCGCGGGAGCTCTCGCGCCGGACGGGCTGGCGCGCGCGACGACGCCGGACGAGGCGACGACCGCCGCCCCGGCCTCGAATGCCTCGAACAGCTTGTTCGGAGTGCCGGTCCCGAGATCCACCGGAAGGGCGACGACACGTGCCCTCCTCAGGAAGGCCGCCATGTCCGGGACCGGGCTCGTGATCTCGACGCCGTCGCGCCCGTCCCACGCACGGAGCTCGCCTGGCGCGTCGGCGCCGCCCACCAGAAGGCGGGCGTCCGGCACGGCGCGCCTGACGCGCGGCCAGATGTCGCGGAGCAGTCGTCGCGCCGCCAAGCGATTCGGACGGTACATGAGACGCCCGGTGAAGGCCACGGCCGGCGCTCGCTCCGCCGGTCCGGGCGGCAGCAGCGCCACGCCGTTCGCGACCGCGCGCGTGCCCTCCGGGAGGTGTTCCGCGTCGAACGGCGTCGTCGCGAGGAGGACCGCCGCGCCGCGGGCGGCCCGCGCCTCGGCGAACGCCAGGCGGGGCGCCTCGACGGTCCAGTACGCCCGTCGCCACGGCGACGGGTCGTTGCGAGCCGCCTGGCGCGCGGCCTCGGCGAGCGCGTCGACGAAGTCCACGACGCGCGGGACCGTGGGGAGCGAGCGGAGATGAGCGAGCAGGCGAGGGAGGAGGAGGCAGACCAAGAGATCCGCATTGCGGGCGGCGTCACGAAGGCAAGGTTCGAAGGCGCCTTTGAAAAGGGCGGATTGGAGCGGCTCGCCGGAAACCGCCGCCGACGCGAGCCCAACCGGAAGCAGGGCGCGACGGAGCCGCACAGGATGGACGGCCGCCGCGTCCTTCACTCGAAGAATTTCCTCTTCTCCCGCGACCCCGCCGACCAGAGCCGACTCGTAACCCGCCGATGCGAGCGCCTGAAGATGGAGCTCCGCACGCAAGCGGTCGCCCGTGAAGCCCGTCCCGGGGAGTCGCGGAACGAGAAGGACGGCTTTCACGCCGGCGGCCGGGCCCGATGCCAGCGCGACGGCGCCGCGGCGCCGCGGAAGGCGGCGCGGATCCACATGAGAAGCGAGTCGGAGAGATCGGCGAAGGACACGCGCGGGACTTCAGCGGGATAACCGATGCGGCGGCGAAGCGCGGCGAGCGAGAGCCACTCGAAGGCGAGGGTGGCTTTTGCTTCGAGCGAAAGAAGGAAAAGGAAGACCAGGAGCGCGATCGGCCGCGCCAACGCAGCCCCACCGCCTGGAAGAAAGCCGCCTTCAGTCGCGGCGCCGCCGGCCGCCCTCGCCGCGGCGGACCACGCGCCACTCGAAGAAAAAACCACCATGAGCACATCCGATGCGACCGCCAGAAACGCGAGGGTGCCGAGCAGAAGGATTCTCGGCCTGAGCCAGAGGTCGCACGCGAGAACGAACGCGCCCTTTGGACTCCTCGCCGCGAGGCGCAGGAGATCGCCGAAGCCTGTCGCCAGGAGCTTCAGGTGTCCGCCGAACCACCGCGCGCGCGACCTCGCCATCGCGGCGGCCGCGGGAGCAGGCTCGTCGAACGCGAGCGGGCCGCTCAGAGCACGGACACGGACGCCCTTCGCGAGAAGGGCGAGCGTCGCCTCGGAATCCTCGGCCGTCGTCCGCGTCGCGTCAGCCGGCCCGAGCCGGAACGCCCTCGGGGTGAACCCCATCGCCTTTCCGCGCACACGCACGGGCAGTCCCTCGGCGTCACGCGCGAGATCGTCGGCGAGCGCAGCCGCGAGCGACAGCGCCTCGACGCGCGGCGCCCCCGGCGCCGGAACGCCCGAAGGGCGGACCGGCAATTGAAAGGCCTCGGTACCCTCGGGGACATTCAGGTCCAGCAGGAATCCTTCGGGCAGCCGCATGTCGGCATCGAAGACGAGGATGAGATCGTATGAGTTCAGACGCTCCCCCAGGCTTTCCGCCAGAAAAGCGAGGGCGTGGCCCTTGGAAGGGCCCGCAGATTTCTTAGAAAGATACTTGACGCCCTCGCGCGCAAGTCGCGCCTCAGCGTCTGGGTCAGGGCCGTCCAGCAAAACGAGCACGTCGACGCTGGCCCGAGGCGGGGACGCCGCCGGAAGCACTCCG
>DATGDV010000303.1:0-19469 GCA_035310685.1 Thermoanaerobaculia bacterium | reverse complement strand
GGATGCCGCAGCAGATCCCGCAGCTCGCCGGGCGCCTCAAGGCGATGGGCTTCCGGGGAGACCCGCAGGCCTTTGCCGACCTCACCGGCCAGCCGATGGGGGCGATCGTTTCTCTCGGCGCGTGCAGCGCGTCGTTCGTCTCGCCGGAAGGACTCATCGTCACGAACCATCACTGCGTGCAGAGCGCGCTCCAGTTCAACTCCACGCCGCAGAGAAACCTCATGGTGGACGGCTTTCTCGCCGCCGCGCGGGAGCAGGAGCTGACCGCCGGGCCGACCTCGCGCGTGTACGTCACGACCTCGGTGAAGGAGGTCACCGACGAGATCGCGGGGAAGATCGATCCGAAGCTCGGCGACCGCGCCCGGCGCGCCGTCGTCGAGAGGCGAATCAAGGAGCGCACGGCCGCCTGCGAGAAGGACGGCCTGCGCTGCCGCATCGACCCGTTCTTCGAAGGCCTGAAGTATTTCGAGATCGCGCAGATGGAGATCAGGGATGTCCGGCTCGTCTACGCGCCGGCAGAGGGCATCGGCAACTTCGGCGGCGAGACGGACAACTGGCAATGGCCTCGCCATACGGGCGACTGGTCCTTCTACCGGGCCTACGTGTCGCCCGCGGGCAGATCCGTGCCCTACGCGAAGGAGAACGTTCCCTTCAAGCCGAAGCACTGGCTCAAGGTTTCCGCCGAGGGTGCCGGTCCCGGCGATCTCGTCTTCGTGGCCGGATATCCGGGACGCACGCAGCGCTTCGCGACGGTTGCGCAGACGAAGGAGCTCGCCGAGTGGACGTTCCCGCGAACGATCCGCCGGAACACCGAGCTGATCGCCCTTCTCGACGAAGTCGGGAAGAAGAGCAAGGAAACCGAGATCCGCGTCGCGACGAAAAAGCGCCGTCTCCACAACACGCTCACGAACCGCAAGGGCGTCCTGGAGGGCTTCAAGAGAGGCGATCTTCTCGGGGAGAAGGAAAAGATGGAGAAGGACCTCGTCGCGTGGATCGGCGCCGATCAAGAGCGCCGGAAGAGGTACGGAGACGTCCTTCCCGCGATGAACGCGATCCAGCTCGAGAAGGAGAAGACGCGGGACCGCGATGCGACGCTCTCGGACCTGATCGACATCGTCGGGCCGAATATGACCAGCGGCAGCTCGCTTCTTCCCGCGGCGCATACGCTCTACGCCCTGTCGCTCGAGCGACCGAAAAAGGACCTCGACCGCGAGGCCGAGTACCAGGAACGCAACTGGAGCCGCATCCGCGAAGCGCAGGACGGGCTGCAGACGTCGTACGACCCAATGGCCGACCGCGCGCTCCTGAGGTACATCCTCGTCGAAGCGTCGAGGCTGCCGGCGAGCCAGCGGATCGAGGTCCTCGACAAGGAAACCGGCTGGACGCCCGGAATGCCGGAGGCGGAGGCCGCCAAGAAGATCGACGCTCTTTGCGACCGCCTCTTCGCGGGCACGAAGTTGGGCGACAAGGCGGCGCGCCTCGCGCTGCTCGAAAAGTCGACCGCCGAGCTCCGCGCCGCGAAGGACCCGATGATCGACCTCGCGGCCGCACTCGATCCGCTCTGGCAGGCAAACCGCGAGCGGGCCAAGGCGCGGGAAGGGGCGCTCGAGCGGCTCGGCGCCCGGTACGCCGAGGCGGTGCTCGAGAAGAGCGGCGGCCTCACGGCGCCGGACGCGAACGGCACGCTGCGCGTGACGTACGGCCGCATCCTCGGCGTCCCGGCGCGGGACGGGCTCATCTACTCCCCGCAGACGACGCTCGCGGGCGTCGCCGAGAAGGCGACCGGCGCCGGCGAGTTCAACGCTCCGAAGAAAGAGCTCGACGCCATTGCGGCGCTGAAGGCCGGGAAAAAGACACCCTATTCGGACCCGAAGCTGGGAAGCGTGCCGGTGGATTTCCTCTCGACCGTCGACACCACGGGCGGGAACTCGGGCTCGGCCACGCTCGACGCGAAGGGCGAGCTCTGCGGACTCCTCTTCGACGGCACGTTCGACACGGTCGCGTCCGACTATCTCTACGACCCCGAAAAGACGCGCTCCATCCACGTCGACAGCCGGTACATGCTCTGGACGATGACCGAGGTGGACGGCGCGACGAACCTCCTCAAGGAGATCGGAGACGCGCCGAGGCTCGGAGTCACCGCGACCGGACACTGAGCTCGAGGAGCCGCGGCACTCCGGCCCTCCCGTTCCCCTTCCCGAGCCGGCGACCGGCACGGCGGATGCTTCTCGAATGTCGGGAGGACGATCCGATGATCCAGAAGCTGAAATCCGGCGGCTACCGGCTGTATTCGCGCAAGAAAGACCCGAAGACGGGCCGGCGAAGGAATCTCGGAACGTTTTCGACGCTCGCCGCGGCAAAAAAGCACGAGCGTGCGGTGCAGTTTTTCAAACGCGCCGGGTAGGAACACCCGTCCCCTCGCGCCTCAGCCGGCGATCGAGGCGAGGAGGATGAAGAGAAGGACGGCGGCAGCGATCGCGAGGGCTATCTTGACCCACGACCACGGCGCCTTGCCTCCGACCTGTCCCGTCACGCCGTTGACGAGGAGTCGATACGGCTTCCCGGCGTACTGATACGCCGCGATCCAGACGGGCAGCAGCGCGTTCTTGTACGTCACGGCGGACCATGCCGTCCGCACGTTCAGGTTCCGGCTGCGGTCGCCGGGAACTTCGCGGCCGCACGCAGCGTAGATCTCCCGGCTCATCCGCTCTTTGGCCCGAAAGAGCGCGTCCTGCGCGCCGAGCGCGTACTCCTCGGCGAGGAAGCCCGAGAGGTACGAGGCCTCGTAGGAGACGAGGTCGTGCGTGGGAAAAGGCTCGATCGAGCCGGCGAGATCGGGCGGCAGGCCCTTCGAGGCCGGAACCGGCACGTCGTCGAAGGCGTGCTCGTGGACGCCCTCGGCAGGCTCCCACCGCGTGCGAGTCTCGTAACGCGTCACCCACTGGCCGTTCTCCTCGACCTGGACGGAGACCTGGTAGTCGTAACCCGCCTCCGCCGTCCATGCCGAGTGCGTCGCCGCGTCGAACGTCCAGAACGGAACATAGACGCCTTTCAACTCCGAAAGCGCGGATTTCTGCGAGAGATCGTCCGGCCGGAGCCACAGTCCCGTGAGCCACTGACGGAACTTTCCGGCAGCGGCGTCGCGGTCCACGCGAAACGGCAGAAGCCCCTCGGGCCTCACCATCGCCTCGTTCGCCGGCGCCTCGACGACCGAGGGCGCCCCGCAGAACGCGCAGCGCGAGGCGGCCACGCCGGCCGGGAACGTCGTCGTCGCGCCGCACCCGCGGCACAGGACGGCCTTTCGCGCCATGCCCCATCCGAGGTCGTGCGCGCCGGCGAGCGCCTCCTCGATCGGATGCTCGCGCACCTCGGAGACCGTCCGGGGAAAAACTCTCTCGGCTCCGCAATACGGACACTTCAACGAGGCGGCGCCGGGGTTCCAGACGACGTCCGCTCCGCACGCGGCGCACGGAAATCTCCGGAGCTTCGCCGGAGCGGCCGGCGCCGCGCTCTCCTCCATTCCGGATTTCGCGTCAGCGGGTCGTCGGCGGCGGAGGAGGCGGCGGCGTCGAGGCCGGAGCCGACGAGCCGGCAAACTCCTCGAACGTCGAGAGAGGCGCCCAGCCGGCGGCGCCGGGCTTCCACGCGAGGGTCGCCGGAGCCACCTGGCCGGCGGCCACCATGCCCTTCAGCGCGTCGTCGGTGTACGGGCCGTACGTCTTGCCGTCGACCGTGACCGACCAGCGCGGTGCCGCGAAGCCGAGCCCTGCGGGCGGGGGCGGGGCGCCGGGCGCGGGCGGAGGCCCGGCCATGCCGCTGGCCAGCGCGCCGCCCATCATCCCGCCCATCGCGATGCCCGCGCCGATCCCGACGCCGGCTCCCGCGGCGCCGCCCGGGTTCGCGGCCGCGACCTTCATCGCGTCGGCGGCCTGCAGCTGCGTGTACTGACCCATGCGGTCGCCGAGGACGCCCAGCTTCGTGCGCTGGTCGATTGCGGCCTCGACCTCTTCGGGCAGCGAGACGTTCTCGATGAAGAATTTCGAGAGCTCCAGGCCGTAAGCCTGGAACTCGGGGCCGAGAATCTGCCGGGCGTGCAGGGACAGCTCGTCGTACTTGGAGGCGATGTCGAGCGCCGCGACCTTCGACTCGGCGATCGCGTCCGAGAGGCGCGAAAGAATCGTGGAGCGGAGCTGGCCCGTGATCTCGTCCGTCGTCGTGAGGCCGTGCGTTCCCACGATCGTCGCGAAGAACGTCTTCGGATCGGAGATCTTCATCGCGTACGTGCCGAACGCGCGCAGGCGGATCATCCCGAACTCGGCGTCGCGCATCATCACGGGGTTCGTCGTGCCCCACTTCAGGTCCGTGAAGAACCGCATGTTGAAGAAGTAGACCTCCGCCTTGAACGGCGACTGGAAGCCGTACTTCCACCCACGCAGCGTCGTGAGGATCGGAAGGTTCTGCGTCGTGAGCTGGTAGCGACCCGGGCCGAAGAGGTCGGCTGCCTTGCCCTCGTTGATGAAGAGCGCCGCCTGGTTCTCGCGAACCGTGAGCTGCGCGTTCATCTTGATCTCCTGGTTGTAGACGGGGAAACGGTAGACGAGCGAATCGTTCGTGTCGTCGAGCCACTGAAGGATCTCGATGAACTGCGAGCCGATCTGCTGTTTGATGTTGTCGAGCAGGCCCATGAACGACCTCCTTGGACGGAAAACGCGGAATCCAGTCTATCCAATGATACGGATCCGGGGGGTGCGGGGTTCAGGGCTCATCCGGAAGGACTTACGGGGGCGCTTAGAGAACCTCCGCGAACGCGCGAACCGGGAACGTCCCCATTCCCGCGACCTTGACCGGCACGGCGTAGAACCGGAAGCCGGAGGCCGGCAGGGCCTCGAGGCCGCACAGGTGCTCGACGACGGGGATGCCGGCGCGCAGCAGGATCGAGTGCACCGGGCGCGTCCGGTCATCCGTGTCGTCGATGTTGTGCGAGTCGATCCCGACGATCGCCGCTCCGCGGGAAACCAGGAGAGAAGCCGCCGAAGAAGTCAGGTGAGAAGAGCGTTGAAAGTAAGAGGGCGTTCCCCAGAACTCGGCCCAGCCGCTATGAACGAGCACCGCCCGTCCGCGGATTTCTACACCTTCTAAGAAATCCTCATTCACGGCGAGCCCGTGCGCATGCGGTGCCGCGATGACGACGCCGTCGAGGCCCGCGAGGGAAGCAAGAGAAAGCTGCGAGAGGTCCGCGCCGTCTTCCCAGCGGTGAAACGGCGCGTCCACGTACGTTCCCGTGTTCGCGACCATCTCGATCTTCCCGATGTGGAACGTCGTCCCGCCCGCGTAGAGCGGGCGGGAGGCCTCACGACTGAGGTGGTCTGTGATGACCGGGCCGGGCAGGCCCTTGTACGTGACCATGCCCGCTTCGACCGTGTGGCTGAGGTCGAGAAGGCGCGCCATGCCGCGAGGATACCGGCTGCGCGGAACGGCCCTGGCGCGACGCCATCGCGGCTTCATGCTGGGCCCGGCGTTCGACCTTCTCCCGGGCGCGCTTGCGCTCCTCGGCCTTGCGGGCGCGGATGGCGGCGATGCGCTCGGCGATCGGGACCTCGAAGCGCTCGATGGGCCGCGTCGAGTAGTCGAATTCCGGGACGGTGACGCGCGGCAGGCGCTTGCCGATCGCGCGCTCGATCTGGCGGAGATCCGCTTCCTCGTCCGGCGCGACGAACGTGAAGGCGTCGCCTTTCAGCTCGGCGCGCGCCGTGCGGCCCACGCGGTGGATGTAGTCCTCGGGGACGTGCGGGACGTCGAAGTTCACGACGTGCGAGAGGGCCTCGACGTCGATGCCGCGCGCGGCGATGTCCGTCGCGACGAGGACCTTGAACTTCCCGTCCTTGAACCCCCCGAGCGCGGCCGTTCGCTGTGCCTGGCTGCGATTGCCGTGGATGCGCTCGCACGCGACGCCGTGGCGCGCGAGCTGGTCCGCGAGGCGGTTCGCGCGGTGCTTCGTGCGCGTGAACGCGAGGACGCTCTTGAAGTCGCCGCGCTTGAGGAGCGAAAGGAGAAGCGCGAATTTGAGGTCCTGCGGAACGGGATAGACGGCCTGAGTGATGCCGACGGCGGGCAGGGCCTGCCGCTCGATGTTCACCATGACCGGGTCCTTCAGCATCTCCTTCGAGAGCTGTGCGATCGGCGGCGGAATCGTCGCGGAGAAGAAGAGCGTCTGACTCCTCGGGGGAAGGTGTTTCAGGACGCGGCGGATGTCCGGGAGGAATCCCATGTCGAGCATCCGGTCCGCTTCGTCGAGGACGAGGACCTCGAGGCCGGAAAGCTTCGCGTACGGGAATCGGAAGTGGTCGAGAAGGCGGCCGGGCGTCGCGACGATGACGTCCACGCCGCTGCGGAACGCGTGCTCCTGCGGGCCCATCCCGACGCCGCCGAACACGGCCGCACCGGACATCGGGGTGTGGATCGCGAGCTGCTTGAGGTGCTCGTCGATCTGGGCGGCGAGCTCGCGTGTCGGCGTCAGGATCAGGGCCCGCGTCTTGCCGCGCGGCTTGCCCATGAGGCGATGAAGGATGGGCAGGACGAACGCGGCCGTCTTGCCGCTTCCCGTCATCGCGCACGCGAGGAGATCGCGGCCCGCCATCGCCGGCGGAATGGAGTCGAGCTGGATAGGCGTCGGGCGCGTGAAGCCCATCTCCTTGACGCCGCGCAGGAGGTCGGGGTGGAGACCGAACGAGGAAAAGGCCATGGGAAAGGGATTCGCTTTCGTTGCCGGGGCGCGTCGGGCGCGCCGCTCCGGCCCGCGTCAGGGTCTCATGGATCGGCCGATTCGGCAAATCCGCGCGGTTCAGCGGGTCGCGGGCGCGGAGGCCCTCGTCTCGACGACGTCCACGAGGGGGCTCGACAGCAGCCGCCGCGCGTGTCCGAGGCGGGAGGCGATCGCGGCCGATGCTCGCGACCCGCGCGGCAGGACGAAGAGAGTCGGCGCCCGAGGGGCCGAGAGAGCCGTGTCGGCCTCGGCCGCGAGCGTCGCGTTCGAAATCTCCCCTTCGTGGTACCAGCCCGTATGCGCCTCGACCGCAGAAGGAAAGAGAATGACACGGCCGGGCGCTCCGGCACGCGCGAGACGGTAGTCCAGCTCGGGCCCCCAATAACCCACTGCGAGGACGCGGCGGCCCGCCCGGGCGGGCGCCTCGAGGAGCCGGGCGAGGAGCGCGCCGGGCGACGGCTCGAGGGCGCGCGGAAGCCAGAGGGCGAGAAGGGCGGTCGCGAGCGTGCCGGCGGCCGCCGGGACGATGGGCGGCGCGGCCGCAAGAAGAAGCGCGGTGAAGGGCAGGAAGACGAGGGCCGTGCGCTCCGGCAGGACGAGCGTTCCAGACCCGAACTCGGCGAGGGCGAGAAGCACCAGCGAGAGCCCGAGAACGTGGGCTACGGGGGCGAAGACGCCACGCCACTCGCGGGCCAGGAGCGCGGCGAGAAGGATCGCTCCGGCGATGCCGAGCGGAGTCATGGCCGGGCCGCCGGCCGGAGCGCCGAAAGAAAGATTCGCGGGAAAGTCCCGCAGAGCGCTCGCGAATCCCGTCTCTCTCGACCATGCCATGGATGCATGGGGCTGCGCGAGGGCGGTGGGCAACCACGTCGCCGCGAGAGCGGCGGCGACGAGGCCGGAGAGAACGAGAGCGCGGCGCGCGGCCGGCCGGGCGTCGAAAACGAGCGCCGCGAGCGCCGCGACGGGAAAGATCGCGAGGTAGTGAGTGAGAACCGCTCCGGCCGCCGCGAGCGTCAGACCGAGAGCGGTCAGCAAGCGCGGCCTTTCCCGGAGCGCGAGCGCCCGCTCGAAGGCGAGGAGAGCGAGAAGCGACGCGATCGCGTACGCACGCCCTTCGGCGGCATACGCGACCGCGAGGGGGAATACGGAATAGAGAGCGGCGGCGGGAAGCCCGATCTCCTCTCTCCCCAGGCGCCGGGCGACAGCGAAGAAAAGCGGCACGTGGAGAAGGGATGCGACGAGGGAGAGGAGGCGGACGAGAACGTCCGGGAGGCCCGGGGCCGCAAAAGGCGCGAGGAGGACGTACGCGCAAAGGTAGTGGAGCGGAGGGCCCGAATCGACGCGAAGGGCCGCGAGAATCTCCGGAGCGCTCTTCCGGGCGACCGTCAACGTGAAGATCTCGTCGGCCCAGAGGGGCCGGACGACGAGCGAGAAGATACGGGCGGCCAGGCCGACCGCAATCGCCGTCCACGCGAGCGCACGCGCGAGAGACGGACGCGTGCGGACGATCGCTTTCATGGGCTCTCCTCGTCCGGGACGTGCGGGGAAAAGACTAGCACCCCGGGCTTTGATCGGGTCGGGTTCGCATCGCTCGGCCTCCTCGTCGACGGGAGTCTGCCCGCGCGTCGTCGATCCCTAGTAGGATTCCCCGATCTGAAGGCCGCCATGCTCTCGCCGAACCCACCCGAACCGCCTTCGGTGCGGAGCGACTGGATCGGATGGATCGAGCGGCGGCTCTACGCCTCAGGCGACGACGAGGAGACGCGGAACCGCAAGCTCCAGTTCACCCTTGGCTCGATTCTGATGGTACCGGCCGGACTGGTCTGGGGCGCGCTTTACTTCGCATACGACGAGCGGGCCGTCGCCGCGATTCCGGTCACGTACTCGGTTCTGACGTCGCTGTACGTTCTCGTCCTTCTCCAGACGCGACGGTACGAGTTCTTCCGGAAGACCCAGCAGTTCCTGATGCTGGTGCTGCCCTTCGCGCTTCAGCTCGCGCTCGGAGGGTTCGTCGGCTCGAGCGCCGTGATCCTCTGGTCGCTCATCGCGGTGTTGATGGCGCTCCTCTTCGGAGGAACTCGTGAAGCCATCGGGTGGTTCACGGCATACGTGTCGGCGGTCGTCGCCGCTGCATGGCTGCAGCCCCGGCTCGTCATAAACAACAATCTGCCGGCCTGGCTCGTGCTCGCGTTTTTCGTGCTCAACATCGTCGCCGTGTCCTCGACCGCGTTCGTCGTGCTGTACTCTTTCGTCACGGATCGGCGGAAGCTCCGCGAGCTCGAGGTGGCCTACCTGAACCAGGAGCTGATGCTTCGACAGTCGGAAAAGCTGGCGACGCTCGGCACCCTCGCGGCCGGGGTCGCGCACGAGCTGAACAACCCCGCAGCCGCGATCGGGCGCGCGGCCGGGCAGCTCCGTGACATGTCCACCCGCCTCGAGGAGGCCGGCTTGCGCCTGCGGATGCTGACTCTCACGGCCCCGGCCCGGGAGGCCCTGCTGTCGCTTCAGCGGCGGGCGCGCGAGCGCGCCGCGACCCCGAACGATCTCGACGCCCTCGGCCGCTCGGACCGCGAGACCGCCGTGGAGGAATGGCTCGAGAGAAGCGGCATCGAGGACCCCGGGCTCCTCGCCGCCTCGCTCGCCGACCAGGGGCTCGACCCCCAGGCGCTGTCGCGGCTCGCCGCGGTGCTCGAAGGCGAGGCGCTGTCCGCCGGCCTCGTCTGGGCCGCCAGCCTGTTTCCCGTTTACACTCTCCTGAACGAGATCGGCCAGGGCTCGGCGCGAGTCTCCGAGATCGTGGGGGCCTTGAAAAGCTATTCGTATCTCGGACAGGCGCCGGTTCAGGCGGTCGACCTGCACGAGGGGCTCGACAACACGCTGGTGATCCTGCGCGGGAAGCTGAAGGCGGGCATCAACGTCCAACGGGATTACGGTCTGAACATTCCGAAAGTGCCGGCTCACGGAAGCGAGTTGAACCAGGTCTGGACGAACCTCCTCGACAATGCCGCCGACGCGATGGACGGCAAGGGGGAGATCGTCATCCGGACTCGCCGGCAGAACGGTTGGGCCGTCGTCGAGATCGAAGACAATGGCCCGGGCATCCCGGTGGAGATCGCTCCCAGGATCTTCGACCCCTTCTTCACGACGAAGGCGCCCGGAAAGGGGACCGGGCTCGGCCTTTCGACGAGCTACGCCATCGTGACCCAGAAGCACAGGGGAGAGATGCGCGTCGAATCGAAACCCGGCCTCACGCGTTTCACGGTCAAGCTGCCGATTCAGCCGCCTGCCGCGGCGGCATCCGGAAGCGGTTGATCATGTCCATTCAAGACCGTCTGGCTCAACACCGGCTTCTCGTCGGCGCACCGCCCGAACAGATCGCGTGGCTCGTCGCGCGCGGCGAGCTCATCAGGCTGGAGACGGGCGAACTTCTCGCGCCGAAAGGCACCACCGTTCGCGGCCTGTACATCGTGCTTTCCGGCCACATGTCGATCTACCTCGACCGCGGCGCAGGACCGCAGAAGGTCATGGAGTGGCGGGGGGGCGACGCGACGGGGTTCCTGCCGTACTCGCGCCTCGACAAGTCGCCGGGCGGCGTGAGGGCCGAGGAGCCGACCGAGCTCTGGATGATCCCGCGCGAGGAGATCCCGGCGATGATTCGCGAATGCCACGAGCTCACCTCGATCTTCGTGCACGTGATGCTCGACCGGGCCCGCCAGTTCACGTCGAGCGACCTTCAGGTGGAAAAGATGTCTTCCCTCGGTAGGCTGGCCGCAGGGCTCGCCCACGAGCTGAACAACCCCGCGTCGGCCGTCGCGCGAAGCGCCCAGGGGCTCAAGTCCCGGTTGTCGGAGGTCGAGAGGGCGTCCCGCGCGCTCGGCGCCGCGCGGTTGTCCGAGACGCAGCAGGCCGCGGTCGACCGATCGCGAAATCTCTGCCTGGCTGCGGCCGGTACGAAGTTCGGACGATCGCCCATCGAGCGGGCGGACCGTGAAGACGCCATCGCCGAATGGCTGACGGGTCACGGCGCCGACGTCACCGCCGCCGAAGCGCTGGCGGAGTCCGCGATCACGCTCGAGGCGCTCGACCGGCTCGCGGAAGCGCTCGACGGCGAGGCGCTCCAAGCGGCCCTTCAGTGGCTCGTGGCAGGCTGCTCGACGTACCAGCTGGCATCGGAAATCGAGGCGGCGGCGTCCCGGATCCACAACCTCGTTGCGGCGGTGAAGGGCTTCACCTACGTGGACCAGGCGACGATGCCCAAGCCGGTGGACGTCGGTCAGGGGCTGTCCGATACGCTCGCGGTGCTCAACGCAAAGGCCCGCGGGAAATCCGTGGGAGTGAGCCTCGACGTGGAGGCCGATCTTCCGCGCATCCAGGGGTTCGGCGGCGAGCTCAACCAGGTGTGGGCGAACCTCGTCGACAATGCGCTGGACGCGGCCAAGAGCCGCGTCGCCGTCCAGGCGAACCGTCAGGGGCCTTCCGTCGTCGTGCGCGTCCTCGACGACGGGCCGGGGCTCCCCGCGGAGATTCGCGAGCGCATTTTCGATCCCTTCTTCACGACGAAGCCGGTCGGCCAGGGCACCGGTCTCGGCCTCGACATCGCGCGGCGCCTCGTGCGCCGGCACCACGGGCGGATCGAGGTCGACTCCCGCCCCGGACATACGCAGTTCAGCGTGACGCTGCCGATCGACGCGGGAAAGGGCTGACGTGGCCAAACCGGTGATTCTGACCGTCGACGACGATCCCGAGGTTCTCGGCGCGGTCGAGCGCGATCTTCGCAGCCACTACCGGAGCGACTACCGCATCCTCAAGGCCGGCTCCGGCCGGGAGGCGCTCGAGGCCGCCCGGCAGCTGAAGCAGCGAGGGACTCCCATCGCCCTCTTCCTCGTGGACGAACGGATGCCGGAGATGACCGGGACCGAGTTGCTGCGCGAGGTGCTCAAGCTCTACCCGGACTCGCGAAGGGTCCTCCTCACCGCCTATGCCGACACGCAGGCCGCGATCGCCGGAATCAACGACGTCGGGCTGAACCACTACCTGCTGAAGCCCTGGGATCCTCCGGAACAGAGGCTCTACCCGGTCCTCGACGACCTGTTGTCCGACTGGACGGCGCACGTGCGCCTTCCCTACGAAGGCATCCGGGTCGCCGGCGCGCGGTCGTCGCCGCGGAGCTACGCCGTGAAGGAATTCCTGTCGAGCAATCAGGTTCCCTATCAATGGGTCGACGTCGACGAGGATCCGACGACGCGTGAGCTGATCCGCTCTTACGGCGACTCGACGAAGCTGCCGGTTCTCCTCTTCCCGGACGGCAGCCATCTCGTCGCGCCGACGAACCGCGAGCTGGCCGAAAAGATCGGAATGCAGATGCGGGCGCGCCTCCCCTTCTACGACCTCGTGATCGTCGGCGGCGGTCCCGCGGGGCTGGCCGCGGCGGTCTACGGAGCCTCGGAGGGGCTGCGCACGCTTCTCGTCGAGCACAACGCGCCCGGCGGCCAGGCGGGCACGAGCTCCCAGATCGAGAACTATCTCGGGTTCCCGTCCGGCGTCAGCGGAGCCGATCTCGCGCGCCGCGCCCTCACGCAGGCGCGCCGCTTCGGCGCCGAGGTGCTCGCACAGGAAGTGGTGGCTCTGCGCCGCGAAGATCCTTATCGCATCGTTCGGCTCTCGGACGGGACGGACATTTCCTGCTACGCGGTCGTCCTGGCCACGGGCGTATCCGTTCGGACTCTCGAGGTTCCCGGAATCGAGCCTCTCCTCGGCATCGGCGTCTACTACGGCGCCGCGATGACCGAGGCCGCGACCTACCGCGGAATGGACGTGTGCGTCCTCGGGGCCGGGAACTCGGCGGCGCAGGGCGCCCTCTTCTTCTCGCGCTACGCGCGCCACGTCACCCTGCTCGTCCGGGGGAAATCCCTCGGCCAGTCGATGTCGCAGTACCTCGTCGACCGGATCACGGCCACGACGAACATCGAAGTCCTGACGCGGGTCGAGGTCGCCGAGGTCCGCGGCACGGGCGGGCTCGAGAAAGTGCTCGTCCGCGGCGTGGACGACGCCCGGGAGCGGGAGCTTGCCGCGTCTGCGATGTTCATCTTCATCGGCGCGAAGCCCCGGACCGAGATGGTCTCGGGCCTGCTGGAGCTCGACGAAAAGGGCTTCGTCCTGACCGGCCCGGACCTGCCCCGGACGGACCACAGGCCTCGCGGCTGGACGCTCGACCGAGACCCGTATCTCTTCGAGACGAGCGTCCCGGGCATCTTCGCGGCCGGCGACGTGCGCGCCACCTCGGGCAAACGCGTCGCGGCGGCCGTGGGCGAGGGCTCGGGCACCGTCAGCATGGTCCACCGCTATCTCGAGACCGTCTGACTCCTGCGCGCCCCCTCGAGGAGCGCCGCGAAGCGCGGGTCGCCGCGCAACGGGTCGAGGTCGGGGTCGTTCACGACCCAGTCCGCCGGCAGGAATCCCTGCCCGACGGGGGCTTCCAGGCACGCGAACGCCTCGTCGTGCCGCCCCAGCGCGGCGTACACGCAGGCCGCGTTGTACGCGATGATGGGCTCGTCGCGGTCCACCGCGAGGGCGCGCGCGACCCACTCGGCCGCGCGCTCGGGTTCGCCGAGCTCGGCGAGGACGGACGCGCCCATGGTCCACGCGCGGGTGTCGTCCGGATGCGAGCGGAGCCGCTTCTTCGTGGCCTCGATGCACTCGAGGTCGGCGCTGCGCGCCTTGACCACTCCGCCCAACCGCCGATAGCACATGCCGAGGAGGTACCACGCGTCGTACGCCTCCGGCACGAGAGCACAGGCCTCGCGGAAGTGCTCGGCCGCCTCGGGCGTGCGCCCCTGCGAGAAGCACACGCGGCCGAAGATGTAGTGCGGGTCGTAGAGGCGCGGGTCGAGAGCGATCGCCTTCCGGAGGAATCCCTCCGCCTCGGTGAACTTCTGGCGGAGAAAGAGCGCGAGGCCGCGCGCGGCGTGCGCGTCGGAGAGACCGGGGTCCAGCTCCAGGGCCTTCGCGCTCGCCGCGTCGGCGGCCGCGACGGCGTCCTTGCCCTTGCCGAAGTAGAGGGCAAGGAACGCGTGGCATTCGGCGAGGCCCGCGTACGCACGCGCATATCCGGGGTCCAGCTCGATCGCCCGCTCGAACGTCTGAATCGCGATCTCGCACGCTTTGCGCCGGTGCTGGTGGAAGAACTGCCGCCCCTGCAGGAAGAGCTCGTACGCCTCGGCAGCCGTGGACGTTCGCTCGGACGGACTTTCGCGCTGCTCCGCAAGAGTGACCTTGAGCGCCCGCGCGATCTTCTCCGCGATCTCGTCCTCGATCGCGAAGATATCCTTCATGTCACGGTCGTACCGTTCGTACCAGAGGCGGTAGCCGTTGTCGACGCTCACGAGCTGAGCCGAGACTCGCACACGGTCACCGGAGCGGCGAACGCTCCCCTCGAGCACCGTGCCGACGTTCAGCCGCGCGCCGATCTCGCGCACGTCGGCCGCCTGGTTCCGGTACTGGAACGCGGACGTCCGCGAGGCGACGTACAGATCGGGAATGCGGGCGAGCTCGCGCAGGATCTCCTCGGCGATGCCGTCGCAGAGGAACTGCTGGTCCCGCTGCGGGCTCATGTCCGCGAAGGGGAGAACCGCGATGGATTGCAGGGTCGTGGCCGCGGGTCGGCGCACCGTGACCGCGCCGGAGTCGAGGGCGGATCGCAGGTCGAGGAGATCGCGCGCCAGGTCCTCCATGCGCTCGTAGCGCAGGCGCCGGTCTTTGGCCATCGCCTTTCCGAGGATCTCGTCCACGCGGTTGGGGATGCCGGGCCGCACGTCCGACGCGCGGCGCGGCGGCGCGCTCAGGATTGATGCCACGACCGCCGCGACGGTATCGCCGGCGAAGGGTGGCTCGCCCGTGATCATCTCGTACAGGACGGCGCCGAGCGACCAGATGTCCGTCCTCTGGTCCAGGGGCTCGTCGCGCAGCTGCTCGGGTGACATGTAGGCCGGCGTGCCGACGACCGAACCGTGGTCCGTCGCGCGCGGGTCGCCGAGGATCCGGGCGATGCCGAAGTCGAGGATCTTCACCGTGTCGCCGCGGGTGAGCATGAGGTTCGCGGGCTTCACGTCGCGGTGGACGATGAGCTCCTCGTGCGCGGCCGCAAGGCCGCGGGCCGCCTGAGCCGCGATGCCCAGCGCCCGCTCGGGCGCGAGCGGCCCCCGGGCGATGACGCGGTCGAGCGTCTCGCCCTCGTAGAGCGCCATCGCGATGAAGAGGTCCTCGCCGGCCTCGTCCACCTCGAAGATCGTGCAGATGTTCGGGTGATCGAGGGACGACGCGGCCTGCGCTTCGCGCAGGATGCGCCGCCTCAGCGCCGCGTCGGCCATCGGCCTCAGGAACTTCAGCGCGACGCGCCGTCCCAGACGCAGATCGGTCGCTCGATAGACCTCTCCCATCGAGCCGGAGCCCAGGAGCTCCGCAACCTCGTAATGCGAGACGTTGCGTCCCGCCTGGACCCCGACGCTCATCCGCGACCTCCCGCGTCCGGGCGCATATCCCCCGCAGGCGCCGCCCGGCAGCCTCGACAACATAGGACCGGAGTGCTACGGCCGACAAGGTCTGACAAGATCCTACGGAGCGGAGGATCGATGGACGCTCCGGAATCGAAATCGCTGCCCGAGAACGCCTACCAGACGCTCCCGCCCGGCGAGGTCTACCGGCCCGTGGTGTCGCCCCAGGAGGCGCCGCCGGAGGTCTCCCGCCGCTCGCTCGCCTGGGGGCTTCTCTTCTGCGTCATCTTCACGGTGGCGTCGGCGTACTCCGGCCTGAAGGTCGGGCAGGTGATGGAGGCGGCGATCCCGATCTCGATCCTCGCGATCGGCCTCGCCCGCGTCTACCAGAGGCGGTCGCACCTTCTGGAGAACGTGATCATCACGGGAATCGGAGGAGTCGCGGGCGGCGTCGTCGCGGGCGCCGTTTTCACGCTTCCCGCGCTCTACTCGCTGAACCTCCACCCGCATCCTGCGCAGACGATCGCGATCTGTCTCGCGGGCGCGTGCCTCGGCATTCTCTTCATCATTCCCCTGCGCCGGTACTTCGTGAAGGAGATGCACGGGAACTTCCCGTTCCCGGAGGCGACCGCGATCACGGAAGTGCTCGTCACCGGCGAGAAGGGCGGCGCGCAGGCGAAGCTGCTCATCCAGGCGACGGTCCTCTCCGGGATCTACGACTTCTTCGTGACGACGTTCAACGTCTGGAAGGAGTACGTGGACTTCCAGTTCCTCCCGGTGATGAAAGCCGCGGCCGAGAAGGCCAAGGTGATCGTGAAGTTCGACGCGATCGCTTTCATCCTCGGCCTCGGCTACGTCATCGGGATCCGCTCCTCGATGATCCTCTGCGCCGGCGGCTTTCTCTCGAACTTCGTCCTCGTTCCGATCATCTGGATGGTGGGCCGGCACCTGCCGGACGCCGTGTACCCCGCCGTCAACCCCATCGCGCAGATGACGGCCGAGCAGATCTACCGGAGCTACGTCCGGTACGTGGGCGTCGGGGCGATCGCCACGGCGGGCATCTTCGGAATCCTGAAGTCGCTGAAGATCGTGGCCGGATCGTTCGGCATCGCCGCGAAGGCCTTCCAGGGCGGCGCAGGCGCCTCGCAGGAAAGGACCGACCGCGACGTGCCCGTCATGGCGATCCTTCTCGGAACGATCCTGAGCGCGATCGGCGTCGCGGCCTTCTACGGCACGCTCAAGGCCTCGTGGACGGTCGTCGGGATCGCGCTCGCCCTGACGCTCGTCTTTTCGTTCTTCTTCGCCTCGGTGGCCGCGAACGCGATCGCGACGACGGCGCGCAATCCCGTCTCGGGGATGACCATGCTCACGATCATCATCTCGTCGGTCATTCTCCTGAGGTTCGGAATTTCCGGGACGACCGGGATGTTCTTCGTGATGGCGCTCGCCGGCATGGTCTGCACCGCGCTTTCGGTCTCCGGCCAGATGATCACCGATCTGAAGACCGGCTACTGGCTCGGCTCGACGCCGGCGGCCCAGGAAAAGGTCAAGTTCTACGGCGCGATCGCGGCCTCCATCGCCGTCGGCCTCACGATCGTGATGCTCGCGCAGAATTTCCAGTTCGGGGACGTGGCGCCGGGCGACACGCGCTCCGTCCTGCCGGCGCCGCAGGCCTCGATCATGAAGGCGCTCGTCGAGGGCTTCATGAACCGGCAGCCCATCGCGTACTTCCTCTTCGGGACGGGAGCCGCGATCGCGATCATCATGGAGATGCTGCGGGTGCCGGCGCTGATCTTCGCGCTCGGAATGTACCTCCCGCTCGAGCTGAACACGCCGGCGCTCGTGGGAGGCGTCATTTCCTATTTCGTCACGGCGAAGTCGGAGAAGGTCGGCGGCGAGGCGGGGCGGACGATGCGCGAGCGCGCCGTCGTCATCGCGTCGGGCCTCATGGCCGGAGGCGCCCTCGGCGGCGTCTTCGGCGCCGCGCTGCGGCTTTTCCCGTGGTATCGGGAGGACCTCGTCCGGACGCCCTTCTACGGCAACGAGGCGGTCTCGCAGGGCGTGTCGTTGGTGTTTTTCGCCGGCCTCTGTCTCTATCTCTGGATCGATTCGACCCGAAGGGTCGGGGAGAGCTGAACATGTCCTTGAACGCGCACGACGCGGCCACCGCCGAAGCGCTCATCGGAATCGACACCCTCTGGGGCGGCGATGTCATGAACCCGTCCGGAACGGGCCGCTTCATCGCCGACTGCTGGTTCTCGGACGAGCCGCTCCCGGCCGCGTACACGCACCCGTCGGCCGCGGCTCTCCGCGCGAGCGGCGGAGTCTCGGCGAAAGCGCCCGACGTCTCCGCCATCGAGACCTACCTCTCCGCCGTCGACGTGGGCGGCGCCATCGCACGCGTCCTCGCGGAGTCCCGGCGGATCGGCGGGCTCCGCGGCGACTATCTCGAAGGGCTGGGACTCTGCTGCGAGGTCATGTGGGATCTCGCGATGGAGATCCTCGGAAAGGGGCCTGAAGTTCCGTACGAGACGTGCGTGATGACGATCACCGGGTCTTTGCCGGAACCCTCCCGCCCCGAGGAGAAGCGCCGGCGCGTCGCCGACCTCCTCGCGTCCGCCGGCCACCCTTCGAGCGGCGCGGACTCCCTGCTCGCGGCCGTGGACGCCTGGAGAAGGGAACGGCTCGTGCCCGGTAAGTCGATCCCTGCTCTCGGCGACGCCTTCATCGCGAAGTACGACGCGCTCGCCGTCCGGAACCTCGTTCCGCACCTTCCGCGCGAACTCGCGCGGGTCCCCCGGGCGAACGTGAAGTTCCTCGCGATCGAGAACGCCTGGTTCTCCGGCTCGATGAACTATCTCGGCCACGCGCGCAAGAAAGACGGCTCGCCGGAATACGAGGCGACGTACGAGCTGAATGCCGCGCTCCAGATCTCGGTCCCCGAGTTCCAGCAGCTCGTCAGCCACGAGGTCGTGCCCGGCCACGTGACGACCTTCGCGTTCCTGCAGGATCTCTTCTTCCGCGGCCTCGCCGAGTTCGAGGCGTCGGTTCTCACGATGAACACCCGGGCGGCCGTTCTCTTCGAGGGCATCGCGAACAACGGAATCCTGATCGCCCACGGCGTCACCGAGGTCGGCGAGCTCCCCGATCCGGATCTCCAGATCGGCGTCCTCCTCGCGCTCCTGCAGGACGATGCGAAGAACCACTCCTCGTATCTCACCTGGAAGGAGAAGCTCCCGCAGAACGACGTCGCCGCGGCCCTCCGGAAGGATTTCCTCGTCTCTTCGGAGCGCGCCGACAAGCTCTCCGGCGCCTGGGGCCGCCACCCGCTCCTCGGCCGCATGTACCTTCCCGCGTACCGGGCGGGAACGGAGCTCGTCGCGCGGCTGAGGCGAAGCCACCCGCCCGAGACGATTCTCCCGACGCTCTACGGCGCCCGCGGCCTCGTCGACGCGTTCACGCTGCCGCGCGCCCTGGAGGGGGCGTCCGTCTCCCGCTGAAGGGGTCGACCATGAGTGGACCGAAGAGCCTGGCGATCCTGGTGGGGGGCGGCCCGGCCCCGGGGATCAACAGCGTCATCAGCTCGGCCACCATCCGCGCCATCCTCGAAGGCGTGGAGGTGACCGGCATCCGCGACGGGTTCGAGTGGATCATGCAGGGGAACATCGAGCACATCGCTCCCCTCTCGATCGAGGAGGTCAGCCGCATCCACTTCCGCGGCGGCTCGTACATCGGCATCTCGCGGGCGAATCCCACCCGGGATCCTCAGCACCTGGAGAACACCGTGATCTCGCTCCTGCGCCTGAACGTCTCGCGCCTGATCACGATCGGCGGCGACGACACGGCGTATTCCGCCATGAAGCTCGTGGAGAAGGCCGAGGGGCGCATCCAGGTCGTCCACGTTCCCAAGACGATCGACAACGACCTCGACCTCCCCGCCCACATCGACACCTTCGGCTACCAGACCGCCCGCCACTACGGGGTCGAGATCATCAAGAACCTGATGGTGGACGCGCGCACGACCTCCCGGTGGTACTTCATCGTCGCCATGGGGAGGAAGACCGGCCACCTGGCCCTCGGCATCGGGAAGGCCGCAGGAGCGACGCTCACGCTGATCCCCGAGGAGTTTCTCGGCCACCAGATCCGCTTCAAGGCCATCGTGGACACGCTCGTGGGCGCCGTCCTGAAGCGTCTCTCTTACGGCCGGCGTGACGGCG
>DATGDV010000302.1:0-1985 GCA_035310685.1 Thermoanaerobaculia bacterium | reverse complement strand
CCCCGCGCGGTCCGGCCCCGGCTTCGACGCGCTGAGGGAAACCCTCGCCTACTACAGAGACCTGGGAGTGGCGGAGCTGTATTTGTCGGCATCGACTGGTCTTGTAGCGTCCGAAGAGCACCAGAAGATTTCTTTGAAGGTGAATAGGGCAGGGGAAAGCGCCGCTGCAGGTTCCGCGGAGGCGGAGCAGGCCGCACCGCCCTTCTCCTCATTCACTTTCGAAGAAAATGCGCCCTATCCCGGCGCGTCGCAGGCAGCACGGAGCGCTTCGGCGTCGGAGTTGACGTCTTTAGCAAGAGATGTCTCTTCTTGCGTGACATGTCGCCTCTGCAAGACCCGCAAGCAGACTGTCTTTTCGGATGGGTCCCCCGACGCCCGGATCATGTTCGTCGGGGAGGCGCCCGGCGCCGACGAGGACGCCCAGGGCGTGCCGTTCGTGGGCCGCGCGGGGCAGCTCCTGACGAGGATGATCGAGGACGGCATGGGATTGCCGCGCGCGTCGGTTTACATCGCGAACGTGCTCAAGTGCCGGCCGCCCGACAACCGAAACCCGGAGCCGGACGAGATCGCTTCGTGCCGCGGCTATCTCGAGAAGCAGATCGAGCTCGTGAAGCCGGACGTGATCGTCGCGCTCGGAAAGTTCGCCGCGCAATTTCTTCTCGAAACCGAGGAGGGCATCATGCGTCTGCGCGGGAAGTGGGGAAGCTACCGCGGAATTCCGGTGATGCCGACGTTTCACCCCTCGTTCCTCCTCCGCCAGCCCGCCCAGAAGAAGGAGGCGTGGGAAGATCTTCTTTCCGTGCTCGCGAGGCTCGGCATCGAGCCGCCCCGGCGGGGGAAAGCGACGTGAGCGTCCGACCTCGTCACGTCCTCGTCATCCTGGCCGGTGCCGCCGCGATCGTGGTCGCCGTTCTGCTCGTGCCGAAGCGCCCCGCAAGGCCGGCCCGGGCGGCGCCGCCCGCCCCCGACACGCGCGGCCTCGACGCGTCCGGCCGGACGAAGGCGGAGCGGCTCGCGATCGAGGAGGCGCTCGCCGGATTCCGGAAGGAAGGGCTCCTTCTCCGGGCCGCCGAGGACGGCGACGCCGCGGAATCCGACGAGCACAATGACCTCGAGCACGTGTACGGGAGCTACCACCCCTTCTTCGTCCGCGGCGACCTGGACGGCGACGGCAAGCTCGACTTCGCGCAGGCGTTCGTGGAGAAAGGCTCGAGCGGCGTGTGGTTCCACGTGGCGGTCTTTTTCGGCAACGGCGACGGCACTTTCCAGAAGCCGATCTGGGTCGAGCGGGCGATCTCGCTGTCGTCCGGCGACCTCTCGATGGAGCGGTCGCTCCTCGTCGTGACGCCCGATCTCGCGCTCGACCCGACGCGCCGCTGGCGCTGGGAGCCGGTCGAGAAGCGCTTCGTCGACGCCGACGAAGTTTCCCGGCGCGAGCCGGCCGAAGACAACGTCCCGGACGAGACGCCCGATCAGAAACCGAGGACGCGCGTCTGACGCGCGTCGCTCTTCTCCTTCCCAACCGCTTTCCCGGGCTGCCGAGCTACCGGGTGCCGGAGGACGTCGGACCGGTGGTGCCCGGCGCGCGTGTCGCCGCGCCTTTCGGAAGCGCGCTCGCGACCGGCCTCGTGGCGTCGCTGAATCCTCCCCCGCCGCCCGAGGGCACGGTGGAGCGCGAAATCGTGGCGGCGCTCGACGACGCGCCTTTTCTTCCGGAGCGCCTCGTGAGCGTGCTCGTGCGCGCCGCCGCCTATTACCTCGTGCCGCCGGGCGAAATCCTTCGGTCCGCGGTGCCGGCGCGCCTTCTCGCGGCTTCCGAGGCCGTCTACGTCCCCACGTCCCGCGCCGTCGGCGCGCCCGCCGAAGGTGTCGCCGCGAAGATTCTGGAAACCGTTCTCGAGCAGGGCGAAGCGCGCCTTCCGGAGCTCGCGGAGCGGGCGGGACGGAAGGGCCTCGCTTCTGCGCTCAAGCAGCTCCTCGCGGAC
>DATGDV010000301.1:0-1788 GCA_035310685.1 Thermoanaerobaculia bacterium | reverse complement strand
GTCGCCGGCGTGATCGAGATCGCGGCCGGGCTCGCGATCCTGGCCGGCATCACGCGCCTCGGCGGCTACGTCGTCGCGGGGTGGCTCACGGTGATCGCGCTCAACCTCGTCACGACCGGACACTACTTCGACGTGGCCGTGCGTGACCTCGTGATGGCGTGCGGCGCATTCGTCCTCGGCCGCCTGAGCGAAGTCCGCATGCATGACCTCGTCCCTTCTGCGAGCCGCGTGAGCGGACTCCCGGCAGTTTCGGCGCGATGACGAAAAGGCGCGATCTGCGGCTCGCCGACGATCTCCGCCGCCGTTCACGATTGGCGCGCGGTACCCGCCGTTCCCTCCACCGCAACCCGAACGAAAAGGAAAGGCCATGACGAAGAAAGTCTCTCTCTTTGCTCTGCTTCCTCTCGCCATCGTTCTGATTCTGACAACCGCGCTCCGAGGCGGCCGGGTCGCCAATGCGCAGTCGCCGGAGGCGCCGTACGACGTCGTGGCCGGCTCGCGGGGATCGGGCGGTCAGTTCGACCGCGTCATCACCGTGAGCAGCCACAGGATGCTGGACGAAGGGCGGCAGATCTTCCGCTACGACACGTTCGGCGACGAGGCGTTCTGGGGCGACACGCTCAAGCTTCACCAGGCCATCGCCGGGTCGGCGAACGGAGGAGTCGGCGCGGGCGTGAGCCCGAAGACCGCGCTTGCCGTGGGCCTGAAGGTGGACGCCGACGCTCTGCCCCCTGCGGTCGTTTCGGGTATCAAGTCCGGCGCGATCAGTCTGGACGATCCGGCCACGACGCTCGCGCTCTTGCAGCTCGATGCGGTCGTCGGCGTGACCGGACGCTTCTCTCCGGACAAGAAAAGGATCGTCTCGCTCGGAATCCAGTGCGCTTTCTGTCATTCCACCGTCGACGATTCGTTCGCCCCCGGCATCGGCCATCGCCTCGATGGATGGCCGAACCGCGACCTCAACGTCGGCGCCATCGTGGCGCTGTCACCGGATCTCTCGGCCGTCGACAACTTCCTCGGCGTCAGCGACGCGACGACCCGGACGGTCCTCGCGAGCTGGGGTCCCGGGAAGTTCGACGCCGAGCTCTTCCTGGACGGCAAGGCGTTCCGGCCGGACGGCAAGACGGGCGCGACGCTCATTCCCGCCGCGTTCGGCCTCGCGGGCGTGAACCTTCACACCTACACCGGATGGGGCTCGATTCCGTACTGGAACGCCTTCGTCGCGGTCCTCGAGATGCACGGTAAGGGCAACTTCTTCGACCAGCGCCTGGACGACGCCACGCAGTTCCCCGTTGCTGCCCGCGCCCATTCCGGCCACACGCAGGTTCCTGCTGGCGAGGACCAGGTCACCGCGAAGCTCGCGCCCCTTCATTACTACCAGCTTTCCATTCCCGCGCCCACTCCGCCCGCCGGCAGCTTCGACCCCTCTGCCGCCGAGCGCGGAGCCGCGCTCTTCACCGGGAAGGCGAACTGCGCGTCCTGTCACGTCACTCCCCTCATGACCGAGCCAGGTTGGGCCATGCACACGCCCGATGAGATCGGCATCGACGACTTCCAGGCCAGCCGCTCCCCCGACAAGCGCTATCGCACCACGCCTCTCCATGGCCTCTTCACGCGGACGAAGGGCGGTTTCTTCCACGACGGCCGGTTCCCGACCCTTCTCGACGTCGTGAACCACTACGACTCTTTCAGGGGCCTGTCCCTCACCCCGGGCGAGAAGAGCGACCTCGTCGAGTACCTGAAGTCGCTCTGAGGTGAAGCCATGAAGCTCCGTCTCTCTCTCCTCTG
>DATGDV010000300.1:0-5496 GCA_035310685.1 Thermoanaerobaculia bacterium | reverse complement strand
AGCGGTGGCGAGACTCGGGCGCGCCCGCGGTGGCGGAGCTTCCGGTGCATTCACCTTCTAAGAAAATCTCCCGTACTCTTCGGACGTCGCCGCGCGGGGAACGCGGGTACACCCTCGTCGCGATCATGATCGGAATGACCGTGATGGCGATCCTCATCGCGGCGGTCCTCCCGATGGCGCAGGCCGAGGCGCAGCGTGACAAGGAGGCCGAGCTCATCTTCCGCGGCTTCCAGTACGCCGAAGGCATCCGCAACTTCCGCCGCCGCTACGGCCGCTATCCGAACACGCTCAAGGAGATGTTCGAGATGCGCCCGCGCACGCTGCGCAAGCTGTGGAAGGACCCGATCACGAACTCCGACAAGTGGGGCCTCATCACCGCCGCGGGGGCACCCCTGACGACAGGCCTTCCGGGCGGAGCCGTCCGGCCGGGCGGCGGAAGGTCGCCGACGCCGGCCCCGACGCCGACCGTCTCGCCTTTCGCAACCCCGTCGGCGGGCGGACCCGGCAATCCGGGGGACCAGGCGCCCGGCCCGATCATGGGTGTCTACTCGACGTCGAAGAAGAAGAGCTACCGCCTCTTCTCCGGCCGCGAGAACTACAACGAGTGGCGCTTCACGGAGCAGACTCTGCTCAGCCAGTCGCCTTCGGCACCGACCCTCCCGCCCGGTCCCGGAATCGCGCGCTGAGGCGGAATTGCCTCGTCACTTCTTCCGGGGAACCCGCGCCGCGTCGCGCACGGCGGGCTCGATGACGAGCGCCGCGAGGGCGTGGCCTTTCGCGCTCCAGTGGATGCCGGACGGAAGGAAGAGCCGCTCTCCCGCTTTCGCCGCGTCGCGGAACGCGGGCAGGAGGTCCACGACCGGAAGGTCGCGGCGCAGGCAGGCGTCTTTCACGCGGAAGAAGCCGTCCTCGTCGAGCGCATCCGGCGCGAGGGAGTAGATCTTCAGGATCTTCTTTTTCGCGACGTCGTCGACAAGGAATCTCGGCGGGACCGTGAAGAGGATCGGCGTGGCGCCGAGGGCGCGCGCCTCGCTCTCGAAAGCGCCGAGGAGCGCCCACGTGAGGGCGAATTCCGGCTCGCGGGCAGGGGGCGCCGCGCGGAGCGAGAGATCGACCATCACGGGCCTCGCTTCCGGCTCGACCCTCTCCGCGGTCTTCCCGAACGATCCGCGGACGAGCGACCAGAAATGGGAGCGCGCGCCGAGGACCGCGTCGAGGCGGGCGAAAGCCGAATGGTTTCGCGCCTCGCCCGGAGGCACGAGCGAGAGGGACTCCCCCGCGAGGACGAAGCGGGGCTTGTTCATCCCGTACATCTCGGCACTCGCGTTCTCCATGACGTCGTTCCAGAAGAAGCCGGCGAGGACGAGATCGGGCGAAAGGCGGCGTCCCCACTTTCGCAGCGTCAGGAGAGCCTGGTCCGTTCCGTATCCCGGCACGCCGAGGTTGATCACCTCGAACGAAGGGCCGAGGAGCGCCGCGAGCCGCCTCGTGACGGGCTCGTCCTGCCTCACGCCGCTGCCGAAGACGAAGGAGTCGCCGAGCACGGCGACGCGCGTCACGCCCGTGGTCTTCTCCCCGTGCTCGACGTCCCGGAAGCCGAGCGCGTTCGTCGCGAGGTCCGCCTGCCACGGCTCGTCGCTCGAAACGCCGGAGACCTTCGGTCGAAGCGCCCAGCCGAGCTCCTCGTCCGTCGTGACGAGCGGTCCGCCGCCGGCGGGCGAGCCGTAGCGCTCGGCGAGCGGCTGCGGAAAGAAGAGCCTGAGGCCGGCCTCGGAGAGGCCGAGACCCAGCGCGAGCGCGGCCAGCGCGACTCCGGCGTTCTTCCCGAACTCTCTCGAGGAGATGCTTCGCTCCTTCCCGTCTGCGGGCATTGTCGCCCCGACGCGCTCGAGCGCCTCTTCCTCAACTAGAATCAGACGTGCTCGTGAGGAGGCTCCCGGACGGGACGGCGGTGTGGCTGGACCCGATGCGCGACGTGAGAAGCCTCGCGCTTTCGATCACGATGGCGGGCGGCTCGGCGTCCGAGGAGCCTCTCGAGCGCGGCGCGACGCACTTCCTCGAGCACCTCCTCTTCAAGAGGACCCCCCGGCGCTCGGGCGCCGCCGTCGCGCGAATCACCGACCGGCTCGGCGGCGACTGCGACGCGTACACGACGAAGGAATGTGTTTCGTTCCACGCGCGCGTGCCGGCTGAGCGGGCGAAAGAGGCCGTGGACCTCCTCGTGGACCTCACCTCCGGACCCGCGTTCACGGCCGCGGACGTGGACGTGGAGCGCGGCGTCATCCTCGAGGAGATGGCCGAGGTCGAGGACGTGCCCGACGACCTCCTGCACGAGAGCTTCCTCCGGCGCCTCTGGCCCGAGCACGCGCTCGGCGCGCCGATCCTCGGCACGGTCCCGGCCGTGAAACGCCTCACGCGAACGAGCCTGGTCCGTCGGTTTCGTGCGATCGCCCGGCCCGAACGGACGCTCATCGCGGCCGCCGGCGCGTTCGACCCCGACCGTCTCGTCGCGCTCTTCGCGCGCGGACGCGCGCGGCGGGGAGCGGCATCGGCTCCGTTCGCGCCCGCGGGTCGAAGACCTCGCGCCGCCCGCTGCGCCTTTCACCTCGCGCGCCCGGCCCTGCAGCAGACGCACCTTCTCGTGGGGGGGCCGACGATCCCGTTCGGCCATCCCCTCGTCCCGGCCGCGTGGATCGCGACCGAGATCCTCGGCGGAGGCGTCTCGTCCCGCCTGTGGCGCGACGTGCGCGAAAGGCGCGGTCTCGCATACGCCGTCGGCACCGGCCTCACGCTGCACCGCGAAGCCGGCGTCGCTCTCGTCTCGGCCGCGACGCAGCCGAAGAATCTCGCGCGTCTCGTCGCGACCGTGGCCCGCGCGCTCCGGCGCTTTCGCGAAGAGGGCGCCACGCGCTCGGAGCTCCGGCGCGCGAAGAACCTGTTCCACGCGGAAGCCGCGCTCTCGCTCGAGTCCACGGCCGCGCGCCGCGAGAGCGCCGTCAAGGCCTGGCTTTACCGTGGCCGCCCCTACCCGACCGAGGAATTCCTCGCCGACGTGGACCGCGTGACGGCCGAGGACGTCTTGGCCGCGATCCGGAATCTGTACGGCGAATCCGGGGGTCCCGCGCGCCTCGGGCTCGGCATCGCGGGCCCGCTTCCCGCAGGCGAACGGCCCGAAGCCTTCGCATCGAGCCTCGCGGACGACGTCGCGGAGGTGCTCGCGGCATGACGGGCGGCGAGAGAGTTCCCGTCCGCTACCGGATGGCCGAGGCCTTCGCCGACCTCGCCCCTCCCGCTTACGCGTCCGACGGCGCCGCCGGCGCCGACCTGCGCGCGGCCGTCGAAAAGCCGCTCGTCGTGGCCGCGGGAGAGCGCATTCTGGTTCCCACGGGCCTCGTGCTCGAGATCCCGAGAGGCTTCGAAGGCCAGGTGCGCGCCCGGTCCGGCCTCGCCCTGAAGAAGGGGCTCGCGCTCGCGAACGGCGTCGGGACGATCGACGCGGACTACCGCGGCGAGGTGGGCGTCCTCGTCGTGAACCTCGGGAAAGAGCCCGTGACGCTTCTCCGCGGGGACCGGATCGCGCAGCTCGTGATCGCCCCCGTAGCGCGCGCGGTCTTCGAGGAAGCGGCGGATCTCGTCGACACGGCACGCGGCGCCGGCGGCTTCGGAAGCACGGGGGCGCGGTGATCGAGGTCAGCTTCCTCGGCTCGGGCTCGTCGGGGAACTGCGCGGTCGTGCGCGTGAACAGAACGTCGGTCCTCGTGGACGCAGGTCTCTCGACGAAGGAGACCGAGCGGCGCCTCGCCGTCAACGGAGCGTCTCTGGATTCGATCTCCGCGATCTTCCTCACGCACGAGCACGCGGACCACGTCTATGCCGCCCTCGACCTGCATCGACGCCGCGGCATCCCCGTCTTCGCCTCGCGCGGGACCGCGGTGGCCGGAGGGTTTCCGGGGCCGCTCTTCTGCGACGTGAGGCCCGTCGCGGGCGGGAGGGAGATGACCCTGGGCGATCTCCACGTCCGCGTCACGTCCACGCCGCATGACGGCGCCGAGTCGGTGTGCTTCGTCTTCGCGGACGGAAACGGGCATCGTGTGGGGATCGCCACCGATCTCGGGCATCTTTCGCACGCCGTTCTCGAGGCGCTTCGCGACTGCGACGTGCTCGGGCTCGAGGCGAATCACGACGAGGACCTCCTGCGGTCCGGGCCGTATCCGCCCTACCTCAAGAGGCGGATCCTCTCCGCCGTGGGGCACCTTTCGAACGAGAGCGCGGCGGAAGGGCTTCGGCGCCTCGTCGGGCCGAGGACGACCGCGGTGGTGGCGCTCCACGTGTCCCGCCACAACAACACGAGCGCGCTCGCCGAGCGCGTCTTTCGCGAGGCGCTCGACGAGACGGGGACCGGGGCGTCGCTCGCGGTGGCCCGCCACGACCAGCCCACGGGCTGGATCCGAACCTAGGAGGAGTCGCCGATGACGGTTCTCGTGAAGGTCATGCTGAAGCCGGGAGTCCTCGATCCCCAGGGAAAGGCGATCGCGGACGCCCTCCGCCGCCTCGGCTACGAGTCGGTCTCCGACGTGAGGGCCGGGAAGCTCTTCCGCGTCGAAGTCGACACGGAGGACCCGAAGGCGGCGAAGGAAGCCGGGACGCAGATGGCGGGGAAGCTGCTCGCGAATCCCGTCATCGAGGACTTCGAGGTCCTGCTCGAGACCGCGGGGGCGCCGGCCGGAGCCTCCCGGTGAACGACGCCAGGGCGCCGCGCGTCGCCGTCGTCGTGTTCCCGGGAAGCAACTGCGACGAGGATGCTGCCTCTACGGTTCGGAACGTGCTCCGGGCGGACGTGAAGCTCGTGCGCCACGACGAGCGCGCGCTCGGCGATCCCGACCTCGTGATCCTGCCGGGAGGCTTCGCTTACGGCGACTACCTGAGGAGCGGTGCGATGGCGCGCTTCTCGCCGGTGATGGAGTCCGTGGCCACGTTCGCGGGACAGGGCGGGGCGGTGCTCGGCATCTGCAGCGGCTTCCAGATCCTCTGCGAGGCCGGGCTTCTGCCGGGGGCGATGCTCCGGAACGCGGGACTGCGTTTCGTCTGCCGCGACGTCTTCCTCAGGGTCGAGTCCAAGCGCACGCCGTTCACGCTCGCGATCAACAAGGGCGACGTCCTGAGGATGCCGGTCGCGCACGGAGAGGGAAACTGGACCGCCGAGCGGCGCGTGCACGAGGAGATGGTCGCGAGGGACCAGATCGTCTTCCGCTACGTGCGGAGCGACGGCTCGCGCGGCGGGGACGCCAATCCGAACGGCTCGCTGGACGACGTGGCCGGCATCTGCAACGTGAAGGGCAACGTGGTCGGCCTCATGCCACATCCGGAGCGCGCGTCCGAGGAGCTTCTCGGCGGCACGGACGGCGCGCGCCTGTTCAAGTCGTTCGCGACGACGCGCATGGCGATGCAGGGAACCTAGGGAGAAGACGCCGCAGCCACGATCGCCGGGGATGCCCG
>DATGDV010000299.1:0-9143 GCA_035310685.1 Thermoanaerobaculia bacterium | reverse complement strand
CGGGCCGCGCCGTCCTGTACGCGAATTCCGGCTCGATGCTCGTCACGGCGCGCCGGAGCCCGGCTCCGTGAGCGAAGAGGCGCTCTTCGACCTTTCCCTCGTCCTGCCCGTCTTCAATGCGGCGGGGTTCGTCGAGCGGAGCCTCGCCGAAGCCAACGAGTTCCTCGGAAGGGGCTCCCTCACGTGGGAGATCGTCGCCGTCGACGACGGGAGCAGGGACGGCACCACGGAGCGCCTCGCCGCCTCGGGCGCGAAGAACCTGAAGATCGTCTCCCTTCCGGAGAACCTCGGAAAATTCGGCGCGCTCAAGGCCGGCATGCGCGCGAGCCGCGGCCGGTGCCGCCTCTTCACCGACGCGGATCTTCCGTTCGATCTCGACGCGGTTCCCTACATGGCCCGCCTCGTCCTCGACCGCGGGTTCCACGTCGTCACCGGCGACCGCACGCTCCAGGGATCCGACTACCGGCCCCACGTCTCGCGGCACCGCGACGCTGCCTCCGCCGCGTTCTCCTTTCTCGTGAGGATGCTCGTGACCGGCGGCCTCTTCGACACGCAGTGCGGACTGAAAGCCTTCCGCAGCGACGTCGCGGACGCGCTCTTTCCGCTCCTCAGGGAGAACGGTTTCGCCGGAGACGTGGAGCTCCTCTACGTGGCGCTCAAGTACAACCTCGAGATCAAGCGCGTGCCGGTCCGCCTGCGGCGCTCCGGGCCGAGCACCGTCCATCTCGGCCTCGATTCCCTGCGCATGCTGGGGCACATCGCCACGCTCCGGCGGGCCTGGGACTCGGGCTGCTATCGATCTCCCGCGCTCGAGCGGATCGCGCGGCAGGCGTACTGGCCCGAGGCCTAGCGCGCCGCGGGTTCCGCCCGCGACCGGAGAAGGGCGCGCTCGCGAAATGCCGGTCCTTTCACCACCGCAGGAAAACGGGGTGGTCGACGAGAGGAAGCCGGTCGGGCGGCCCGAACGCGTCCGGCCTGCGCGGTGCCGAGATGCCCGCGCCCGGCGGGGGCCGGAGCGCGGACGGCGGAACGATGGAGGTCTTCCCCCCCGGCTCCGTCCAGGTCCATTCGAGCCTCGCGGGCTCGACCGTTTGTCTGAAGGAAAGCTCCACGGCGTGCTCGCCGGCCGAGAGGACTCCGCTCGCGCCGACAGCCTTGTCGTGCGCTCCCTCGCTTCGGACGACGGTTTGCCCGTCGATCTTCAGCTCGGCCGTCCCGGAGGCCAGGAGGCCCATCCTGTAAGGCCCGGGCCCCGGCACGACGAGCGATCCGGTCCACACGGCGTCGAACGGCTCGCCCCCGAACTGAAACTCCTCGCAGAGGTTCCAACTCGCGAGCGCGCCGTCGAGCCGCTCCTGCTTGCGCCCGCTCCGAAAGCTCAAGACGCCGAAGAGGGCGCCCGGGGGTTCCCCGAGAGGCCTCAGGATCGCCTCCGGAATCGCCCGGAAGACCGGCTGCTCTCCTTCGTTCGAGGGCGGGATCCAGAGAAGACGAGCGGGCGCGCGCCCCCCGGCGCCTCGCGCTTCCAGATCGACGAAGTGATCGCCGCGCGCCAGGCAGACGGATGTCTCCTTCCCGGATTCGCCCGCGGCGACCGACAAGACCTCGCGGCCGTCGATCGCGAGGCGTGCCGGGCCCGGCCCGAGGCGGAATTCGGTGTTGCCGAAGCGCGGCACGCGCATCGCGGCCGTCCATCGGACTGCGGCGTCGGGGCGCGCTCCGGGAACGGGATCCGAGAAGCCCGGGACGCGGATGGAGGACCTCCCGGCCACGTGCGCGAGAGCTCCCTGCGTTGCCTCCCACGTGGCGCGCGAAACGCGATAAATGTCGAAGACCCACTGGTCCGGCGGTAGCGCGACCCGCCGAAGAGTCCCTCCCGGGTAGACCGCCTCGACGAGCCCCCGGTACGCCTCCTGCCCGGCGTAGAAGAGAAACGCGAGATCGCGGTTCGCCGGCATCGTCAGGGGAAGGTGGAAGCCGGGCGACAGGATTCCCGCGCGATGGGAATCCGGGGCGAGGTGATAGACCCAGCCCGAGTTGACCATGTGGAACTGGTTGCCGAGGCTCACGACCCAGGCGTCGTGCCCCTCCTGCGCGACCGCGCCTCCCTCGATCCTCGGGTACGGCCACGCGTCGAGCTTCGCGTATTCCCCGAAATAGAAGACGAGCTCCTTTGCCGCGAGCGCGAGCGCGGCCGCCGCCACGAAGGCGGCGACGGCGAGGCGGGCTCCGCGCATCTTCAGGGGCGTCGCGAAGCGGCGCGCCACCTCGTCGAGAACCAGCGCCACGAAGATCGCCAGCACGGGGACGGCCGTCGCCATGCGGTGGAGATTCGGCGTCTCGACGGTCACGACCACCCCGACGAATCCCGCCCAGAACCAGGCCGCGAGGAAGGCGAGACGCGGGTCTCGCGCGCGCCAGAGGCTCGCGAAGAGCCCGATCATCGTCAGCGCCGAGAGGACAGGAGGCAGGATCGGCTTTCCGGTCGGCCAGAAGAAGTTGCCGTCCGGAAAGCGGTTGAAGATTCCGATCGACCGCTCGAGCTGAGCGAGGAGGAGTCGGGGCGTCGACCAGTCCCGGTGCACGTACGGCAGGCGTGACAGGTTCGAGCTGACGAAGATGCTCGTCTCCCGGGCGCGGACGACGAACCAGTCGGGATTCACGTACGCCCGGTAGAGAAACGGGGCGGCGATGACGAGCGCGGCGAGCGCCCCGAGGAGCGCGCCCGCGAAGATTTTCGTGCGCGTCCCGCGGGGAGCGGTCGCGAGAAGCGCGGCCACGAAGAGGAGGGCGAGGACGCTCCACAGGCGCCCCGTCGGGTAGAAGTAGAGCGAGAAGCCTCCCGCGAGCCCCGAGAGGATCCAGGCCCAGGCGCGTCCTCCGCGCGCGGCTTCGAGAAAGAGGAGGGCGCTTGCCGCCCAAAGCGTCGCCGTCGGGCCGGCGCACGTCGTCTCGCGGGAAAACTGCAGGGCCGGCCCGAAAGAAGCCGCGAAAAGCCCGGCGAGAAGCCCGGCCCGCCGGCCGAAATGCCGGACGCCGATCCAGAGGACGAGACCCACGGTGACGATTCCGGCGAGAGCGCCGAACGTCCGCGCTCCGGCGACGGTCGCGCCCGCGAAACGCATGACCATCGCGAGGAGCCGGAAGTAGACGATGCTGATGTGGTACCAGCCGACGCCGAAGAGAGGAGTCGTGTCGTGACCACGCAGGATCGAGAGCGAGACGGCAGCCTGATCGCCCTCGTCCGCGTTGATGCCGAAGGGAATCCGGTCGAGCGCGGGGAGGCGGGTCGCGGCCGCGAGACAGAGGATCAGGGCGACGGCGAGCGCGAAGAGGCCGCGGCGCAGCCGGCTTTCGAGGGGAGGGGCGGCGTCCCAGCGCGGCGGGAAGGCCGTGAGCTCTCGTCCGAAGAAGCCGGCCGCCGCGATCAGGAAGATCCCCGCGATCCACGGGCCTTCCGCCGCCACCTCGCGGTTCCGGGCGTACAGCCTGAGGCACCAGACGATCGCGGCGATCGCTCCGAGGGCCGTGACCGCGAAAGCGAGAAGCGCAAGCCGGCTGTGGCGGCGCCCGGGCGCCCCGAACGCAGGAGGGGCCGGCCGCGGCCACGCTCCCCACGCGAAGAGTCCCGACGCGACGAGCTGGGCCCCGATCCCTGCCCATGGAGCGCGACCCGTCCGGATCAGTTCCTCGCCGGCGAGCGCGAGGCCGAGGGCGAGAACGGCGAAGGTCCGGAGCGGCCCCGGACCTCTCTCGCCGGACGTAAGGGGCGAGGTCAGGCTCACGGTGTCGCCCCCGGGGTCAGGGCGTTGATGGCGTGCAGGAACTCGTCGAGGACGAAGAGCTCGCGTGACACGTGACAGAAGCGATAGGGCGAGGAGAGATCGCGGCGGCGGAGGTCGTCCGAAGAGCGCGCCGGCATCTGGCGGCGCCCGTGGAGGTCGACGATGAGCGGCGCTTCGTCGGGACTGTAGGGCACGAGAAGCCGCGGCCCGTCGAGCGCGGCGCCGCGGAGATACTCGGGATGCGGCTCCCGCGCGAACGCGAGCGTGAACCGGCTCTCGGGCACCAGAGCGATCGGATTCCCGGCGATCCGGAAGACGTGGACGCCGCCCGCCTCCTCGACGACCGCGAGCCTGTCCCTCTCGAGAGCGACGGCGATGGGCAGCTCGAACTGGCCGCGCTTCTCCCCTTCCGGCCCCCAGGCGCTCCCGACCTCCCCTTTCGCGTCCAGAATCTGGAGAATGCCCGCGGCCAGGAAGGCGAGGTGGCCGTCCGGAAGCCGCGCCACGTGCGAGCCGGTGACCCCGTCCGGGAGCTCCCAGCGCGCCAGCCGCCCGAGGTTCCCGTCGAAGCGCTCGAAGGCCCGTAGCGAGAAGGCGATGCATCCGCCGTCCGGCTCGACGAGAAGGGTTCCCGTGCTCGCGTCGAGCGGAAGATCGGCGCGCACACGCTTCGTCTCGGCCCCGTCGCGCGAATACTGGCGGACTTCCCACAGCTGGTCGTGGATGAAGAGCGCGTACAGCCGGCCTTCGCGGTCCACGCCGAAGTCCGAGATGCGATCCGCCGTGCGCAGGACCTCGCGGGCGAGGGGCCAGCCCGCGAACGTGACGGGCTCCACGCCTCGCGTCTCGGGAAGAAGGGCGAGCGCAGGAGCCGTCAGGGGGGGCCTGAACGTTCCGGCGACGCCGGAGATCGTGAGCAGAGGCCGGGCCCGCGAGGCACAGCCGTCAGGTCCTTCGAGCTCGAAGGGAAAGATTCCCGGGAGGAGCGGCCGCTCCCCCTCTCCATTCCAGCGCGAGGCCCCCACCGCCACGCGCGCGTGCGGGCACGGAGGATCGAGGGCGAGCCGGTACCAGCCCGGCTTCGGCACCAGGAAACCGCCGCGCACGCCGCCCGGCGACTCCTCGGGCGACATGGAGGCGCGGAGCGCTGCGGGATCCACCTCGAAGGCGAGGAGCTTCTCCCCCATCGAAGGCCAGTCGCGCTCGGATACGCGTGCGCGCGAGTCGACCGCCTGGAGGACGGACACCGCCTGCCGGCTCGAGGGCGCGTCGCGAAAGAGATACGAAACGCGGTCCGCGCGGCGGGCACGGCGGCGCGCCTCGATCTCGGCGGGAGTGAGCGTCAGGGAGTAGACCTCCTCGCGGAAATCGCACGCGGGCCGGAGGACCGAGAGCAGCTCGTCGCCGCGGTCGACGAACTGCATGCACGGCCCCTCCGGCGAGAGGAGCCGGTCGAGAAAGCCGAACTCGAGCGTCCTGCCGAACCGGTAGAACAGGTTGTGGAGAACGACGTCGCTCTTTTCGACGAGCGGGCGGGCGAAGCGGATCTGCTCGTCCCGGACCATCGGAGCGACGGGCAAAAGGAGATTCGCCGCGAGGCCGGACGCGGAGACGCCCGCGAACGCCAGGCCTGCGCCTGCGCGCGCGAGGTTGCCCGCGAGGCGGCCGCCGGCGTCCCGCGCCAGACGCACCCAGGCCGTCACGGCGAGCGCGGCGAGAAGAAGGATCGGGACGAAGACGAGCGAGAGCCTTCGCGCATCCGGCTCGTCGGACAGGATTCCGGGCAGGAGGCCGAGGCCGAGCCAGAACAGGACGAGCACGGAACGCGGCTCCGCGATCTGGCCGAGGAGATAGCCGAGGCCGACGGCCGCGAGGATCGTCAGCCCGACGCACACCATCGGATCCCGTCCCTGGACGACGGTGAAGCGCTCGTACCAGTGCGTCGCGTAAGGCTGGTGGGACGTCAGGCTCGCCCCCACGCTCGCGAGGTTCCTCGCGATGCGTGCCGCCTGTCCGCGCAAGACCTCCCCGGTCGAGGCCGTCGACGGAAACCCCGCCCGCCAGGCGGCTTCCCCGCGTACCCGCGCCGGATCCACGAACCGCCTCGGACCGCCTGCCGCGGCGACGGCGATCGAGACGCTCACGACCCAGGCGAGAATTCCCAGGATAAGAGCGGGCAGCGCGCCGAGCGCACGGCGCGCGAGTCTCCTCGAGAAGAGCGCCGCGTGCCCCGCGAGGAGCGCGGGGTACGCGAAGAGCACGTGGCCGGCCGTGTAGAAGAAGCGGCACAGGGGAGTCAGGCACGCGGCGAGAAGGACCGGCGCCACTCCGAAGCGCGCGACCATCGACAGGCCGACGTGGGCGAAGAGGAGTCCGAGCGCCGCGACGGGCGCGAAGACCGACACTTCGCTCCTCGACCAGAAGAGCTGCTCGGGCGCGCAGACGAAGAGGAGGGTCGCGCCGAAGGTCGCGGGGGCGCTCCCGCAAAGGCGCCGGACGAGCCCCCAGAAAAGCGGCACGGCGGCGAGCCCCCAGACGAGAGCCGTCACGCGTGTCGCATAGAGGGAGACGCCGAGCGCCGCAAAGACGAGCCGGTTCGTCGCGGGCGTCGCGAGGCCGTTGCTCGTTCCGACGAACTCCGTCGCGGTGAACTGCCGGAGGCCGTGCGCCGTCCGGCTTTGCATCTGCACGGAGATCATCTCCTCGTCGAAGGTCGACGGAAGCTGGTTGACCCCCCAGGCGCGCGTGAAAAGGGCGAGGACGAAGAGTGCGAAAAGGCCGAGGGACTCGGCCCAGCCTGGAAGGCGCCGGCCCGCGGCAGGTTTCGAAGCCGGATCCCGGGGCCACGCGGGAAACCCCGGAGTGCGGGAGATCGGCTGCACCCGCGCCGCGACGGCCGCCGCCAGGGCGGCGGCCGCGAAGAGAGCCCAGCCGCCGGCGCGCGCGTCGTCGAGAAGCAGGATCTCGCCCCAGACTGCGGCGATCCCCGCTCCGGACAGAAGCGCCACCGGCAGGCCGCGCCGCCCCCCCCGGGCGCACACGGCCGCGGTCGCGACGAGAAAGAGCGTCGCGAAGAGCGCCAGGAAGGACCGATGCGCGTACGACCACCCGAGGACGAGGGCGGCTCCCGCGCGGAAGCGGAGGAAGAGAAAATCGAGACCGGCGAGCACGCGATCGCCACGCGCCGCCTCGCGCCGGCCCTGGAAAGCGACGGCACAAAGCAGTGCGAAAGAGGCGGCCCCGACCCCGAGCAGCGGCAGCGCATCGCGAAACACGCTGCCCGCTCCCCTTCCGCCCCGGACCTGTGCGTCTTCCATGTCCTAGCGGCCCGGCGGCGGAATCAGCTTTTCGGAGTCCAGAAACCCGACCGTCTGCCTCGCGAGGACCGCGTAGCCCTTCGGCGTGTAATGGCAGTGGTCGTAGAAGAGCTTCTCGTGGTTCGCCTGCCAGGTCTGTCGCAGGGTCGGGAGGGGGTCGTCGAACGGAACGTGAAGCCGGGCGCACATCCGTCGGCAGCTTTCCTCGGGCTCGAATCGCTGGACGGTCCCCATCACCTGGATGTGAACGGGAAAGAGCAGCACGGCGAGGCGCGCGTTCTGAGCGCTCACCGCGTCGCGCAGCGCGGCGGTGATCGACTCGATGATCCTCCAGGCCTTGTCGTTCCAGCCGAGGCCGAAATCCATGTACGCGTTGTAGATCTCGTAGTCGAAGCCGTCGCGCGTTCCGAACATGTCGCCGGACGACAGCGTCCGCCCCGCGCGGAACGTCTCGCGCCAGTTCGGATCGATCTCCCCGGGAAGCGCTCTCTTGAAGAAGCGCGTGTCGAGGAGCTGGAAGCGGTCGGAGAGCCACGACAGGAACCGGCTCTTCCCCCACGGCCCCGGAAGCTTCTTCGTGAAGAAGAGGCTTCCCGTCTGCGCGTCGTTGAGGTACATCCCGACGAGGACGAGGTCCGGCTTCACGCGATCTCCGATCTCCCGGAAGAGCGCGAGCTCCTCCGCCGTGCCGGCCCCCGGCAGGCCCGCGTTGATGAAGAGAACCTTCTTCGTCCTTCCTCTGGTCAGCGCTTCCATCTGCCGCGTCCACGTCTCGCCCTCCTCGACGAAGTCGCCGAACGTGATCGAATCCCCGAGAACGAGGACGCGGAACTCGTCGGAGGACTTGGGCGCGAGTTCGGGGTATCTCAGGCCGAGCGAGTCGACCTCGATGACGACGTCGCGTCCGCTCAGGACGTGATGGTGGATCTCGCCCCGCGTGTTCGGGCGCAGCCTCACGCCGTGGGATCCGCCGAAGAGGACGACCGAGTCGATCGACTTGTCCGCCTGCGTATCGAGCCGCTCGTAGGCCTTCGGCGGCTCGTACGTATCCTTCTTCTTCTCCTCGACCGTCACCGTCTGGGGCGGGGGGAGAAGCAGGCGCGCTCCGACCTCGCAGAGGGCGAGGGCCACGAGTGTCGAGCCGAGCAGGAGAGCGAGGTTGGCTGCGAGCGGGCGCCTGCTCGGCCCGAAATCCGTGTCGTACACTTGCTCCCGCTATCTTAAGCGAAATGATCCCGTCAAAACCCGCGGGACCCGCCCCTTCGCCGCGAGCGTTCCGCGGACTCCTCCTCCTTCTGGCCCTGTTCGCGCTCGGCATCCGCCTCGTCGGGCTCGATTTCGACCAGAACCACTTCTTCCATCCGGACGAGCGCGCCATCGGCGACGCGATCGTCAAGCTCTCCTTCCACCCGCTCCAGCTCAACCCGCACTTCTTCGCGTACGGCTCGCTGCCTTTCTATCTGACGAAGGCGCTCTCGTCGCTCCTCGCCGCGGTCACCGGCCGGGACTGGTTCACCTCGTACGACGGCGTCGTTCACGTGGGCCGCTTCCTGTCGGCCCTCGCGGGCGCGCTGACGGTTCTCCTCGTGGCCGCCGTGGGCCGCCGCCTCTACGGCCAGAAAGCCGGGCTCCTCGCGGGACTCCTCCTCGCGCTCGCGGTCCTCCACGTCCAGACCTCCCATTTCGCCTCCACGGACGTGACGCTCACGCTCTTCGTTCTCCTCGCGCTCGCGGCCTCGGGCCGGCTCGCGCTCCGGGGACGCGGGCGCGACGCCCTTCTCGCCGGCGCCCTGACAGGCTTCTCGCTCGCGACGAAGGCGAGCGCGGCGCCGCTCCTCCTTCCGCTCGTCGTCGCGGTCTTTCTCGCCTGCCGCCCGGCGCACGCCTGGAGGAAGGCCGCGCTTCTTCTCGCCGCGGCGGGCCTCGCGACCGTCGCCGCCTTCTTTCTCGGAGAGCCGTACGCGTTCCTCGACTTCCACGAATTCTGGCGATCGGTATCCGAGCAGGGCGCGATGGTGCGCCACGCCGGCCTCGTGCCGTA
>DATGDV010000298.1:0-6094 GCA_035310685.1 Thermoanaerobaculia bacterium | reverse complement strand
GGCGGGAAGGACAAGGGGGACGACTTCGGGAGGCTCGGCCCGCTCGCTAGGCGGAAGGTCAGGAGGATTCTCGCCATCGGCAAGGCCGCGCCCGCGATCACGCAGGCGCTCGGAGGCCTGCCCGGAATCGCTCTCGAGGTCGTCGGGACGCTCGAGAAGGCCGTCGAGGACGCCGCAGCCAACGCCCGGCCGGGCGATGCCGTGCTCCTGTCGCCGGCGTGCGCGTCGTTCGACCAGTTCAGGAACTTCGAGCATCGCGGCGACGTGTTCGAGTCGCTCGTGAAAGCCCTGGGCGAGCGGACCGCGGCGGAAAGGCGCTGATGGCCCGGAAGCTCGCCTTCGACCGCCTTCTCTTCGCGTCCGTCGTGCTCCTCGTGTTCCTGGGCCTGCTCATGATCTACAGCGCCTCGGCGATGCAGATCTACCTGCCGACGTCCGCGGCTCCCGCCGGCTCCTACTTCTTCGTGATCAAGCAGACGGTCGCCGTCGTCGTCGGCGGGGTTCTCGCGTTCCTGGTGATGTCGATGGACTACCGCCGCCTGAACGACCCGCGCGTCATCGGCGTCTCCCTCGTCCTCCTTGTGGGCGCGCTCGTGGCGGTCCTCCTTCGAGCTCCCGTGAACGGAGCGCGGCGCTGGCTGTCCTTCGGGATCGTCAAGTCGATCCAGCCGTCGGAGTTCGCCAAGATCGGCCTCGTCATCGCGCTCGCGGCGCTGCTGGCGCGCCGGGAGCGGGAAGTCGCGCATCCGACGCGGACGCTCCTCCCGATTCTCGGGCTCGTCTCCCTGTTCGCAGGGCTCGTCCTCCTCGAGCCCGACTTCGGCACCGCCCTGACCTATTTCGTCATCGCCGGCGCGATGCTCTACTTCGCCGGCCTGCCGCTGAAGTATTTTCTCGTCTCGGCGCTCCTGCTCGTGCCGACGCTCTCGGCGTTCGTATGGACGGCGCAGTACCGGCGCGACCGCCTCATGGCGTTTCTGCATCCGGAGGCGGACCCTCTCGGCCGCGGCTTTCACGCGATCCAGTCGCTCATCGCCGTCGGCACGGGGGGCGTCACAGGACTCGGCCTCGGGCACGGCAAGCAGAAGCTCTTCTTTCTCCCGTATCCGTACACGGACTTCATCTACGCGATCGTCGGCGAGGAGCTGGGCCTCATCGGCTGCGCCGCCGTCCTCGCGCTGTTCGGCTTTCTCTTCGCGCGCGGAGTCCGCGCCGCCGCGAACGCCCCCGACTCCTTCGGGCGGCTCCTGGGGATCGGCCTTTCCGTGATGATCGTCGTGCAGGCGCTCGTGAACATCTCCGTCGTCCTTTCGCTCCTGCCCACCAAGGGGATCCCGCTGCCGTTTCTCTCGTACGGCGGGTCGGCGCTCTTCGCCGACCTGCTCGCGGTCGGGATCCTCCTCAACCTCTCGCAGCACGCGTCATGACGGAGCGCGGCTTTCTCATCGCGGGCGGCGGGACCGGCGGGCACGTCTTCCCGGCGCTCGCGCTGGCCGGGGAGATCCGGCGCCGCCGGCCGGGCGCGCCCGTCGTGTTCGTGGGCACCGCGCGGGGGCTCGAGACGGCTCTCGTGCCGAAAGCGGGTTTCCCCCTCGAGCTCGTGCGCGCGAAGGGCCTCGTGGGCAAGGGCTGGCGCGCGCGCCTCGAGGGACTCCTCTCGTTGCCGCTGGCGTTCGTCGACTCGTTGCGCCTTCTGGCGCGGCACGCGCCGCGTGCCGTCGTGGGGGTGGGGGGCTACGCCTCGGGCCCGCTCGTGGCCACGGCCTGGGCGCGACGCGTGCCGACGCTGATTCACGAGCAGAACGCGGTCCCCGGCCTCACGAACCGTCTGCTCGCGCGCGTGGCGAAGCGCGTGGCGGTCGGCACCGCGCGCGCGGCCGCGGCGCTGCCCGGAGCGGTCGTGACGGGAAATCCCGTGCGAGAGGTCTTCTTCGGGATCCCGTCCCTGGTCTCGCGGGAGAAGCGGCGCCGCCTCCGGGTTCTCGTCGTCGGCGGCAGCCAGGGCGCGCAGATCCTGAATCGCCTCGTTCCTCCGGCGCTCGCGCGCGTCGCGGCGGCCGGAATCGCCTTCGACGTCGTTCATCAGGCGGGAAGGGGCCGCACGGGCGAGGTCGTGACGTCGTACGCGAGGCTCGGCCTCGCCGCCGATCGCGCCTTCGTCCACGAGTTTCTCGACGACATGGCCGCCGCGTACGCGGCGGCGGATCTCGTCGTCGCGCGCGCGGGCGCGATGACGATTGCCGAGATCGCGGCGGCCGGCCGCCCGGCTCTCCTCGTGCCGTTCGCCGCCGCGACGCACGCCCATCAGGAAGCGAACGCGCGCGCTCTCGAGGCGAAAGGCGGGGCCGTGGTCCTCACGGAGGCGGACGCGACGGACGAGACGCTCGCGGCGGCGCTGGCGGCCCTTCTCGGCGACCCGCTGCGGCTTCTCGAGATGGGCGAGGCGGCGCGCCGCGCGGCTCTTCCGGATGCGGCTTCCCGGCTGTGCGACCTGCTGTTCGAGGTGGAGGCGGCATGAGCGCGAGGGCCGGGCTCTGCGGGCGAATGCCGTCCGTTCAGGAGAACCGAGGCGAGTCGGCGGGGCTGCCATGAATTTCCTGAGGGTGAAGCGCCTCCATTTCGTGGGAATCGGCGGGATCGGGATGAGCGGCCTCGCCGAGCTGCTGAAGAGCGTCGGGCTCGAGGTGACCGGTTCCGACCTCTCGATCGGGGAGACGGCGCTGCGCCTGAGGAGCCTCGGCATCCAGGTGCACCAGGGCCACCGGGCCGAGAACACGGCCGGCGCCGACGTCGTCATCTACTCGAGCGCGGTCAACGAGGGCAATCCGGAGGTCGTCGCCGCGCGATCCGCCGGCCTTCCCGTGATCAAGCGGGCCGAAATGCTTGCGGAGGTCATGCGCGTGAAGCGGGGAATCGCGATCTCGGGCGCGCACGACAAGACGACGACGACGTCGATGACCGGGGCGATCCTGATGGCGGCCGGCCTCGACCCCACGATCATCGTCGGCGGCCGCATGCGCGAAGTGGGAACGGCCCGGCTCGGGCGCGGCGAGTACCTCGTGGCCGAAGCCGACGAGTTCGACCGGTCCTTCCTCGCGCTCTCGCCGATGCTGGCGGTCGTGAACAACATCGACCTCGAGCATCTCGACACGTATCGGGACCTCGCGGACATCCAGGAGACGTTCGCGCGCTTCGCGCGCAGCGTTCCGTTCTTCGGCGCCGCGATCCTCGGCCTGGACGACCCGAACGTGCAGGAGATCCGGCCTCTCGTCTCGCGCCGCGTCGTGACGTTCGGCCTCACGCCGCAGGCGGACGTGACGGTGCGCGATCTCGTGATGGAGCGCACGGGCTCGCGCTTCATCGCGACCGCGGGCCGCGACTACATGGGGCACGTCGCGCTCAACGTGCCGGGACTCCACAACGTGAAGAACGCCCTTGCCGCGATCGCCGTCGCGCGGGAGCTGTCGATTCCGTTCGGCATCGCGTCTCGCGCGCTCGGGCAGTTCGCGGGCGTGATCCGTCGCTTCGAGAAGAAGGGGGAGACGGGCGGCATCGTCGTGGTGGACGATTACGCGCACCACCCGACGGAGGTGGCCGCGACGCTCGCGGCGGCCCGCCAGGCTTACCCGGATCGGCGGATCGTGGCGCTCTTCCAGCCGCATCTCTACTCCCGCACGAAGGATTTCGCGGCGAACTTCGGGGCGGTGTTCCTGAACGCGGACGTTCTCCTCGTGGCGCCGGTTTACGGCTCGCGGGAGGCGCCGCGCGAGGGCGTGACGGGCGCGCTCGTGGCCGACGCCGCGACGGTACGCGGGCATCGGGCGGCCCGCTACATCGCGGACCGGGGGGAAATCGGACGCGCCCTCGAAGAGGAATTGAGGGAAGGGGACCTCCTTCTCACGATGGGGGCCGGCGATGTGAATCAATTCGGAGAAGAGTTTCTTAGAAAGAAGGAGAAAGAGGAGAAGGGCGACGGCCACGTTACCGCGAAGCCGGCCGCCGCCGCGCAACCTCCCCACACCCCTTCTAAGAAATCTGAAAGCGGCGAAAGGTCCTGATGTGAATCAGCCCGAAACGAACGACGTGCGCCTTCGCGAGGGAGCAAAGAGGTCTTGAGCTCCTTCTATCGTCTCCCCGCGTCCCGCACCGTGCGTCCCATGAGGCGCCGGGCGGGACGGCAGCTGCTCGTGCCGGCCGTGGTCTCCCTCGTCCTCGTCGTCCTCGCTCTTTCGGGCCTCCTTCTCCTCAGGACGCACCCGCGCTTCGCCGTGAACCGAGTCGTCCTCGAGGGCGTGCCCGAGGCGCGGCGGGCCGAGACCGAAGAGCTGACGGACGGCTGGATCGGCCGGCCGCTCCTCTTCCTCGATCTCGACGAGCCGGTCAAGGAGCTCTCGAAGCGCCCGTGGGTCGCATCCGCGACGGCACGCCGCATCGTGCCGGACACGATCGCCGTGCGCGTCGTGGCACGGCCGCCCGTCGCGCTCGTGGCGCGCCCGGACAAGGGCGGCGAGCTGTGGACGATCGATCGCGGAGGCAGCTTCATCGGTCCGTACACGGGCAGGGCGCTTTCGAAGAGCGACGACTTCGTGGTCCTTTCCGGCGCGTCGGATGCGGCGGGGCTCGCGCGCGGCGCGAAGTTCCTCGAGGCCCTCCGGGCGGAGGATCCCGAGCTCCTGGCGCGCGTGTCCGGGGTCGCGCTCGTGCCCGAGGGCTTCGCCGTGACGGACCGGATCGCCAAGGCCCGCCTCCTGTTCGGCCGGGACGCCGTCGAGCCCATGCGCGCCGCGCCGCTGTGGCGCGCGTTCCTCGCGCTCCGTCCCGAGCTCGACCGGCACTCCTTGCCCGCGGCCGAGGCGGACCTGCGCTTTTCGGGACGCATCGTGCTGAAGGCGCCCGGCGACACCGGGCGCGGGAAGACCTGAGAGGACTAGGGATGCCGAAACCCGCTTCGTACCTCGTCAGCCTCGACATCGGATCGACGAAGGTGTGCGCTCTCATCGCCGAGCCGGACGCGACGGGCCGCATCGACATCATCGGCAAGGGCACCGCCGCGCACAAGGGCGCGCGCAAGGGCGCCATCATCGACGTTCCGGTCACGGTCGACGCGATCAAGCGCGCGACGGAGGAAGCCGAGATCATGGCCGGCGCCCAGATCGAGCGCGCGGTCGTGGGAGTCGCCGGGCCGGCCGTCAAGTCGTTCAACAGCCGGCAGGTCGTCGCGGTGGCCGCGAAGAACCGCGAGATCACCCGAGAGGACATCCAGCGCTCGCTCGACGCGGCGCGCTCGGTGCCGATTCCATCGGAGTTCGAGATCCTCCACGTCCTCCCGCGCGAGTTCGTCGTGGACGGGCAGGACGGGGTCGCCGACCCGCTCGGCATGGTGGGAAGCCGGCTCGAAGCCGACGTTCACGTCATCACCGTGCCCGTCGCCACGACGCAGAACCTCCTGAACTGCGTGAATCGCGCGGGCATCGAAGTCATCGAGATGGTGCTCGAGCCGCTCGCCGCCGGGGAAGCCGTGCTGACGCCGGACGAGCGCGAGCTGGGCGTGGTCCTCGCCGACATCGGCGGCGGGACGACGGAGGTTGCCGTCTGGCGCCACGGAGCTCTCGCGCACACGTCCGTCCTGCCCGTGGGCGGAGACCACTTCACGAACGACCTCGCCGTCGTCCTCAAGACCCCCGTTCCGGACGCCGAGCGGCTCAAGCGCAAGTTCGGAGCCGCGATGGCCGCGCTCGTGAGCGAAACCGAATCGCTCGACGTGCCGCTCACGGGCGGGCGCGGCGTCCATCCCGTCAAGCGGCGCGAGATCGCCGAGATCCTCCAGCCTCGCGCCGAGGAGCTCCTCACGCTCCTGTGGGAGGAGTCCGTGCGGGAGGTCCCCGCGGGCGAGCTCAGGGCCGGACTCGTGCTCACGGGCGGCGGCGCCGAGCTGGACGGCCTCCTGGAGGTCGCGGAGCAGGTTCTCGGCGTGGCCGTGCGGCGCGGCGTGCCGCGCGGCCTCGGGGGGCTGACGGACGTCATCGCTTCGCCGGAATGGGCCTGCGCGGCGGGACTCCTTCTGTACGGCCGCGGCAGCGCCGCCGCGTCGAAG
>DATGDV010000297.1:0-3113 GCA_035310685.1 Thermoanaerobaculia bacterium | reverse complement strand
GCGAAGGCCGCGCCCACGCCCGCGACCGTTCTCATCGTGGGACCGAGCGGCACGGGCAAGGAGCTCGTCGCGCGGGCGATCCACGAGGGCTCGCTCGTGAAGGCCGGCCCGTTCGTGCAGGTGAACTGCGCGGCGATCCCGGACAGCCTCATCGAGTCGGAGCTCTTCGGCCACGAGCGCGGCTCCTTCACGGGCGCCGACCGCAAGCAGACGGGGAAGTTCGTGGAGGCCGACGGTGGCACGATCTTCCTCGACGAGGTGGGAGACATGTCCGCCTCCGCGCAGGCGAAGGTGCTCCGGGTCCTGCAGGAAGGAGAGGTCGAGCCCGTCGGCAGCCCGCGCGTCGTGAGGGTGCGGGTCCGCGTCGTGGCCGCCACGAATCGCGACCTCACGGTACTCATCGCGCAGGGGAAGTTCCGCGAGGACCTCTATTACCGCCTGAACGTCCTCGTCCTCAGGACGCCCACGCTCGCCGATCGCCCCGAGGACATCCCGCTCCTCGTCAATCATTTCGCCGACCTCTTCGCGCGCACGAACAACTACCGGCCGAAGAGGTTCACGGACGCCGCGCTCGAGGCGCTCGCGGCGCGGCCCTGGCCGGGCAACGTGCGCGAGCTGAAGAATCACGTGGAGCGCCTGATGATCATGTCGGACGCGGACGTCCTCGACGCCCCGGACGTGGATCCCGCGGCCGCTCCCCGCGAGAGCCAGGCAGCGCCCCCGGTCGTCGTGCGCGGGGGGCGCGTGGTCGACGCGGCCGCTGCCGCCGCCGGCACCGGCGCGTGGGAAAGAATCCTCTCGATCCAGACGCTCCAGGAGTTTCAGGACGAGACGGAGAAGCTCTTTCTCGTCGCGAAGCTCGCCGAGAACGGCGGAAACGTGACGCGTACGGCGGAGGCCATCGACACGCCCCGCTCGAACCTCTACAAGAAGATCGACCGATACGGACTGCGCAGGGACCGCGAAACTCCGGAGGGACGGGAGACGCCGCCGTGACCGGGGACGAGGTGCGCCGCCATTTCACGGAGACGGGAGCGCTGCTGTCCGGCCATTTCAAGCTCTCGTCCGGCCTCCACTCTGAGGCGTATCTCCAGTGCGCGAAGGTGCTCCAGTGGCCCGGGCGCGCGGGCGCCCTCGGGGCGGCCCTCGCGTCTCTTCTCGCCCCGTTCCGCCCGTCCGTCGTCGTCTCGCCCGCGATGGGCGGCCTCATCATCGGCCACGAGGCGGGCCGCGGACTCTCGGTCCGGGCGATCTTCACGGAGCGCGTGGACGGAGCTTTCGCGTTTCGGCGCGGGTTCGCCCTGGAGCCTCGCGAGCGCGTGGCGGTCGTCGAGGACGTCGTGACGACGGGGAAGTCCACGCGCGAGGTCCTCGACGTGCTCCGCGCTTCCGGCGCGGAAGCGGTCGTGTGCGGATCGATCGTCGACCGGAGGGCGACGGCGGAGAAGACGCCAGACGTGGACGGCGTCCCGTACCGCGCGCTCCTCGCGCTCGAGGTCCCGGCGTGGGAGCCGCCATCCTGCCCGCTCTGTGCGCGGGGAGAGCCGCTCGTCGCGCCCGGGTCGCGCCATCTCGCGGCGAAGACGTGACGGCCGACGCCGACCTCGTCCGGGCGGTCCGTGAGAGGGCGGGGGCGAACGACTCGGTCTTCTACGCGCACCGCGTTTTCGCCGAGACGGATGGGCTCGCGCGCCGGCACGGCCTCCCGTCGCCGCGTTCCGTCCTCGAGATCGGTCCCGGCGCGAATCTCGGGTCGCTCTTCGCGTTCGCAGCCTCGGGCGCGCGTGCGACGGGGGTGGACGTGGCGCCGCTTCCGCCGCGGGACGACGCCTTCTACGAGGCTCTTCGCGATTACCTGCTCGTCGCAGAAGGCTTCGCGTGGTGGCGGGCGTGGGCCGAGCCGCAGCCGGGGCGCGTGGACTTCCCGACCGTCTCCTCGTTTCCGTCCGCGTCGGCGCTTCTTTCGTCGATCGATTACCGAAGTGCCGTGTCGTCCGAGAGCCTTCCGTTTCCCGCAGCCAGCTTCGATCTCGTCTATTCGGTCGCGGCGCTCGAGCACGTGCCCGACCCGCAGGGAACCGTCGACGAGATCGCGCGCGTCCTCGCGCCGGGAGGCCTGGCGGTCCACGAGATCGACCTGAAGCACCACGGCTCGGACGATCCGCTCCGATTCCTGGAGCTCGAGGACGAGGAGTGGCGCCGCCGGGCCACCCGCTACGGGGACGTCTCGCTGCGGACGATTCTGGACGGCAGGTTTTCGGGCGAGATCTTCTGCAACAGGCTCCGGAGCGGGGACTGGAGGAGACTTTTCGAAAGCGCCGGTCTCGCGGTGGAGCGGGTCGAGCCCGTGATCGTCCTCGACGCCTCCGCCGTGAAGCCCGAGCGCTTCGCGGCTCCGTTCCGGAATCTGCCCGTCGAGGAGCTGTCGGTCCTGGCGATTCGCGTCGTCGGGAGAAAAGCCGCGTGAAGACCCGCGCGCTCGTGTCGAACCTCCTCGTCCCGCTCGCCCTTGCGGCGGCTCTGTTCCTGCTTCTCGAGGGGGGGTGCCGCGCGGCGCTTCGCCTGAAGACGGGCGCATGGCCCCGGACGCAGGTCGAGGCGTACTCGGAATTCGTCGAGAAGGTCGGAAGGGCGTACCGGCCGCATCCGCTTCTCGTCGTGGCGGGCCGGCCGGACGCCGTCCTCGAGGCGGCTGGCCACGTCGTGCATTTCAACGCGCGCGGCCAGCGCGTCACGAACGTGCGCGACGTACCCGTCCCGAAGCCCGAAGGGACCTATCGCGTCGTGTGCGAGGGGGGTTCGACGACGTTCGACCTCCTCGCGCCGGACGACGCGGCGACCTGGCCCGCGCGGCTCGGAACCTTCCTGCACCCTCCCGCCGACGTCGTGAACGCGGGGTTTCCCGGCTGGACGAGCCTCGAGAGCCTCGTGTCGCTGGAGTCGCGCGATCTCGACCTCCAGCCCGACCTCGTCGTCGTGTTCTCGGGCGTGAACGACCTCCAGCCGGCGGGCCACGTGCCTTTCGCGCCCGACTACAGCGTGGGGCACGCCGAGATCCTCCCGCGGGTGACGGGCGTCGCGCCCGTGAAAGTGCGCCTCGTCTCCCGCCTCGT
>DATGDV010000296.1:0-4084 GCA_035310685.1 Thermoanaerobaculia bacterium | reverse complement strand
GGCTCGGCGGGCGATCTTCCCGCCGCCTACGAGGCCGACTTGCACCTCGAATACGGCATGCGCTTCGGCAGCGTGTCGGTCACCCCGATCGTCGACGTCTTCAACCTCCTCAACAGGCAGGGCGTCCTGAGCCGGGACGAGCTTTTCAACAACGCGGGGACGGTCGCAGGAAACGACCCGCGGAGCGGCATCGGCCAGCCCGGCTGCACGGCGCAGAACGCGAGCCTGACGAACGCGGCCTGCGCCTCGAATCCCACGTACGGAAAGGACATCGGATGGCAGAACCCGCGGGTCGTGCGTCTCGGCGCCCGCGTGTCCTTCTGAGATCGCGCGAGACCTCCTGAAGACGGGGCCGGCCCGGGGCTGGCCCCACTCTTTCGCTTCACTTCGGCAGCGGAAGGATGACGAAGCGGCTCTCGAGGTCGGCGACGAAAAGGCGTCCTTTCGGAAGGAGCGCGAGGCCCGAGGGCTTCTCGAACCTCCGGCCCTCGGGCTGGTCTTTGCCTTTGAGCGTCGTCACGAGGCGGCCCTCCTTCGTGTAGGCACGCACCTCGCCTGCCAGCGGGACGGAGACCCACACGAGGCCGTTCGCGTCGAGGGCGAGGTACGGCTCGGAGAACGTCTCGCGCCGCCAGCCGGCGACGTCGAACCCGCGCAGGAAACTTCCGTTGCGGTCGAAGATCGCGACGCGGCCGTTTCCATTGTCGGCGACGTAGACGTTCCCGTCCTTGCCGGCGGCGAGGCCCTGCGGATCGGCCAGCTTGCCCGGACCCTTCGCGGTCCCCCATTCGGCCTCCTTGTGCCCGAAGCCGTCGAAGCGCACGACGCGCCCGTTTCCCGTGTCTGCGACGAAGACGGAGCCGCCCGAGTCCACGGCGATGCCTCGCGGGCCGAAGAAGCCGCCGCCCCATTCGCGCAGCCAGACGCCCTTGTCGTCGAAGACCTGCACGCGGCCGTTCCACGTATCGGCCACGAAGACGAGGCCGGATGGGCCGACCGCGATGCCGCACGGGTCGTTGAACTGCCCGGGTCCCGCGCCGCGCTTCCCGAACGCGAGAAGGAAAGAGCCGTCCGTGCCAAAGAGCTGCACGCGCTGGTTTCCGAAATCCGCGACCCAGACGCGACCGGCGGCGTCCGACGCCGCCTCGCGGGGCTGCCGCACGCGGCCGGCCGCGTCCGCGGGCGGAGGCGGAGGTGCCTGCTCCTTCTGCGGCGAGGAGGGGAGCTCTTCCACCCGCACGGGCGCCGTCGTCGCGCCGGGGGCGAAAATGCCCTTCACCGCGAAGAGGACGATCTCGGGATTCCGGTAGACCGGGGTCAGGAGATCCGTCCACGACTCGAATCGCGCCAGATTTCCGCCTCCGTACGTCTTGCGCTCGAGATTGCCGACGGCGACGAGCGCCACGTGGTACCGGAGGAGGACCTGCCTCACGGCCTCCTCGTCCGCCGAGGTGTAGGCGACCATGACGTCTTGCTTGCGCCGGTCGGTCTCGGCCTGGCTGTGGCCGCGCTGCTGCGTGTGGTACTCCCAGCCCTGCACCGTCGGGAGGCCGGTGTGCATGCAGAGGCGCGTGAACTCCTGGTAGGGCGGCCCCTGCGCTTCGAGGAGAAAGGGCAAACCGCTCACGTTCGCGTTGATCCACTCGATCGCGCCGCGGTCGGAGGGGTTTTGTTTCTCGAGGTAGGCCGTCCCGTCCAGCGTGAAGCGCGGCCAGCCGCCGCGATCGAGGCGCAGGAAGCCGGCGAACGCCGAGACGCTCGTGAACAGCGCGGCCAGGCCGGTCAGGGCGATCGCGAGGCGCCACGCGCGGCTTCTCGACGAGAGAAACGCCTCCCACGCGAGCGCTCCTGCCAGGGAGAAGAGGAGCCATGTCTCGAAGTGGAACTTGAAGACCGTGTTCATGCGGTCCCAGACGAAGACGAGCTCGCAGCCCGTCAGGATCGCGAAGCCGAACGCGGCGAGCGCGAGCGCCGGCCGGAGGCGGGCATCCGTCGCGCGCCTCAGAGCCGCCCCGAGGGCCACGAGAAAGACGACCGCCGTGAAGAAGCGTACGGAAGGAGCCTGCGCGAGCCGCGGCGGATGGAGCGAAACGGACACGAGGCACAACGGGAGCGCCACGGCCGCGGCGAACAGGACCGCGCGCGAGACCCTGCCGGGAGGAACGGCGCTCTTTTTCCACGCGACGAAGACGAAAGGCACGAGGAGCGCGAGAAAGAAGCCCCAGACGTTGAAGAAATCCCACGGCTGCGCCCAGGGGCCGGCCTCGCGGCCCCAGTTCCGCGGCGGCGGCGAGAACTGCGCCCAGAAGGGGCGTGCGAGGAGCGCCCCGACGAGCGCGACTCCCGCCGCCGGCAGGAGCACGTTCTTCGCGAGTGCCGCGCCGGCGGCCCCGAGCCCCGGCGGCCGCGCCCCGAGCCAGAGGGCTCCGGGCAGGAAGAGGAGGAGGCACGCGTAGACGGGCGTCGACCACCCGTTCGTGATCTGGAGCGCGCCGAAGAAGAGGCCGGCGAGTCCGACGAGGGCCGCCGCCTCGCGAGCCGGGGCCGGCGTTTCCTTGCCGCGCGTCACGAAAAGGAGAAGCGCCGCGACGAAGGCCGCCGTGAAAGGCAGCGCGAGGACGTGCGCGTGCAGGTCGGCGAAGAGGAAGCTCCAGAAGGGGTATTCGTTGATCGTGTTCGGCGCGATGACGCGCGACGTCGCCCAGAAGTAGTGCCAGTCGAGCGGGCGGCCGGCCTGATGGAAATGGAAGTCGAACGCCGTGCGCGGCCCGGAAGGAGGTGCGACGAAGAGCGCGAGGAGGACGGCGACCGCGCCCGCGCGCAGCCGTCCTCCGAGCGCGGCGCCGGCGGCGAGGATCGCGGACGCCGAAAGCGCGGCGGTCATCGCGATCGCGAGATTGAACAGGATGCCGGGGTGAATCCCGAGGAGCTTGCCCGCCGCCGCGGCGAGGAAGTGGCCGAAATAGGTGTACGAGAGCGGCGTGCCGGCGAGCCAGGGCTCGGGGGGCGGGAGCTCGGTGGACCGGAGGAGCGTGTTCAGGAACGAGAAGTCCATCGGCTTTTCGCCCGAATAGATCTCCGGATTCAGGGCGCGGACGGCGAGGAAGAACAGGAACGTGCCCCAGAAGACGAGCGCCGTCTTCCGGCGCTCGGGCGCGGGAGCCGACTCGCCCGCCCTGCGGCGGCACAGGAAGCCGCCCGCGAAGAGCGCCGCCGTCGTGAGGACGAGAAGTCCTCGCGTGAACGGTGCGAGGCGCCACGAGACGAGGAGCCAGGGCACGAACGCGAAAAGGACGACTCCGGCGACGCGCCCGAGCGCGTCTCGTCCCGGGCGCGCCGGCAGAAGGACGCTCAGGAGTTCCGCGCCAGCGAGACCCGTCAGCTCGAGCCACGCCGCGAAAAGCAGCAGCGCGAGAAGTGAGGAGCGCAGGCCGGGAACGCCCCGGCGCGGCTCCGCGATCGTCGCCGCCGAGACCGAGGGTTGCGCGAGAAGCAGATCGTTTCGCCCGAGAGTCCTCGAAGGCGTCGCCGAAAGGAGAGCCCTCTCGATCGTCCCGGCGGAAAGCCTCTTCGTGTTCGAAAAGAGGAGGACTTTCGGGTGGTCGTAGACGGTGAACGACTCGTCGGCAAGCTCGTCGGGCACCCGGATCCCCAGAAGCGAAGGGCGCGAGGCGAACTCCCGTTCAAGCGTGTAGCCGAGGTCGCCCGCGAAGAGGAGACGGAAAGCCCGGTTCGTCAGCGGAAATTTCTCGGGCGCCCGCGTGACGGCGCCGTACAGCCGCTTCGTCTGGAGGACGACCCAGTCCGCGTCGGCGAGCTCCCGCGCGAGCTTCGCCATCTTCTCGGGCGAGTCGCTCTCGTAGAAGCCGAACGTGACGATCCTGTAGCGTTCGGCCGGGCGGCCGGGAAAACTGAACGGAAACCCCTCGTCCCAGTCCTGCTCGAGGACGCGGGCGCCGTCCGGAACGTGGTCGTGGAACCACAGCGACGCGGTGACGGAGCTGTGCGGACGTGTGTAGATCGACGCGAACGCGAGAGCCCACGCCGCCGTTCCAGCCACGACGATGGCCCTCAGGAGGCGTCC
>DATGDV010000295.1:0-4635 GCA_035310685.1 Thermoanaerobaculia bacterium | reverse complement strand
GGCGCGCAATGAGCGAGCGCGTCGCGGCGGCGTGCGCCGAGATCGGCTATCGCAGCGCCGGCACGCTCGAATTCCTCTACCAGGACGACGAGTTCTATTTCATCGAGATGAACACGCGCATCCAGGTGGAGCACCCGGTGACGGAGATGGTGACCGGCTTCGACCTCGTGAAGGAGCAGATCCGGGTCGCCGCGGGCGAGCCGCTCTCGTTCGGGCCGACTCCCCCCGGCGACGGCCTCGGGTGGCGCCCGCAGGGGCACGCGATCGAGTTCCGCGTCAACGCCGAGGACCCGACCACCTTCGCTCCCTCTCCGGGCACGATCACGACTCTCCACCTGCCCGGGGGCCCCGGCGTGCGCGTGGACACGGCGGCCTATTCGGGCTGGAAGATCCCGCCCCATTACGACTCGCTCATCGCGAAGCTCATCGTGCACGGGCGCGACCGCGACGAGGCCGTCAGCCGCGGCAAGCGCGCGCTGGAGCTCTTCATCGTGGAAGGCGTGAAGACCACGATTCCGCTCCACCTGAGGCTGCTCGACGAGCCCGACGTGCGGAGCGGCCGCGTCTCCACGAAGTGGCTCGAGCGGTGGCTCAAGAACTCCCCGCCTCTCTGACGGATCGCGCGGCGGGGCTCGCGCCCGGAGCGCCCGGCCGCGTCTACCTCGTCGGCTTCATGGGAAGCGGCAAGACCACGAGCGGGCGGATTCTCGCGGACCGGTGGAAGGTGCCTTTCGTGGACCTCGACCTCGCGTTCGAATCGATGTCGGGACGGACGATCCGCGAGACGTTCGAGACGCACGGCGAGCCCTATTTTCGGGAGCGGGAATCCGAGCTGCTGCGCGGCACGGCGACGCTCACTCGGGCCGTGGTGGCCCTCGGAGGTGGAACGTTCACCTTCCCCGAGAACGTCCGGTTCGTGAAAGAGCACGGAGTCTCGGTGTTCCTCGACCCGCCCTTCGAGGTGCTCGCGGAACGGCTCGCCGAGAAAGCGGCGGACCGTCCGTTGTTCGGCTCGCTCGAATCGGCCCGAAAGCTGTGGGAAGTGCGGCGCCCCTTCTATAAGATGGCGGACCGGACCCTGGACGTGGATCGCGAGACGACCCCCGGCGAGGTCGCCGACCGGCTGGCCCGCCTGCTCGACCCGTCGAACGCCGGGGGCCGCTGACGTGCGCTACCTCGTCCTGTCCGATCTGCATTCGAACGACGAAGCGTTCGCTGCGGTCATGCGCCGCGTGAAGCGCAAGACGTTCGATCGCGTGGTGTGTCTCGGCGACTTCGTCGGGTACGCCGCGGATCCGAACAAGGTGCTGGACCGCTTCCGGAAGTTGCGCCGTACGACGATCTCGGTGCGCGGGAACCACGACAAGGTCGTGGCCGGTGTCGACGAGGGGGTGCTGTTCAACCCGCCCGCGCTCGAGGCGGTGCGCTGGACCGTGGACCGCCTCTCGAAGCAGAACATGGAGTTCCTCAAGAAGCTTCCGATCGGGCCCGAGATCGTGGACGGCCGCTTCGTGGTGTGCCACGGGTCTCCGCTCGACGAGGACGCCTACATTTTCTCGGACTTCGACGCCTCTCTGAACTTCGTCCAGATGAACCGCTTCGCCGAGGGCATCGACCTGTGCTTTTTCGGCCACAGCCACATCCCTTCGGTGTTCACGCTGGAGCCGGGCGGCATTCGCGTGGAAGCCGTGCGCGAGGCTCGCACGAAGCTGCGGCTCGAGCCGGGGAAGCGCTACCTCGTGAATCCGGGCTCCGTCGGCCAGCCGAGGGACCGGAATCCCCGCGCGGCGTACGCGATCTACGACGCGAGCGCCCGCATTGTTCATTTCGACCGCGTGCCCTACGACGTGGGCGCCACGCGCCGGAAGATCCAGCGCGCGGGACTTCCCGCCGTGCTCGGCGACCGGCTCGTCGTCGGGCTCTGACTCCGCGGGCGACGGCGATGCGCACTTTCCGCCTCCAGACGCCCACGGCGCTCGTCGCGTCCGCCGTTCTCGCGGGCTGTCTGACGTTCGGCGCCGAGAAGGGCCCTCCGCGAGGAACGTACCGCGAGCGCCTCCACGGATTCGCGGCCCTTCTTCGCATGGAAGACCGCCGCGCCTACGATCCTCTCCTTTCCGGGCGCACGGCCTCCTCTCCCGATCCCTGGCTGCGCGCGAAGACCGCGCTGGCGGTCTCTCGCCTGAAGGACCCGGACGCGTCCATCTACCTGCCCGTGCTCCTGAAGGACGCCGAGGCCCCCGTGCGGCGCGCGGCGACTTTCGGCGCCGGGCTGTCGGGGGACGCGCGTCTCCTGCCCTTCCTCGTCGCGGCCCTCGGGGATCCGGACGTGGAAACCGCCGCGAACGCCGCCGAGGCGCTCGGGAAGCTCGGCGGGAAAGAAGCAGTGGACGCTCTTCTCGCCGTCCTCGCGAAGCCTGCCGGCCCGCGAGCCGCGTCCGCGCTCGCGTTGTTCCGGAAGCCCGAGTCGAGGACGGTGACGGCGCTTCTCGGGGCTTTCGAAGAAGAGAATCTCGCTCCCGAGCTTCGGCGGGCGGTTGTCTATGCCCTGTCGCGTAAGCCACAGCCGGAAGCGGCGTCCGCGCTTCGCGCGGTCCTTAGAAAGGGTCATGAGGATCAGCGGCTCGCGAATGCGCTCTCGAGTGAGGAGGTCGCATGGGCTGCGCGCGGCCTCGGGATTCTCGAAGACGAAGAAAGCGCGCCTGACCTCGTCCGCCTTGCGGCGAGCAGAGACGTGTCGGTCTCCGTGCAGGCGCTGACGGCCCTCGATTCCCTTTCCAGGAAAAGCGCCCTTTCCCAAAGCGAGGAGTCGACCCGAGGCGCCTTCGACGTCGCCCTCGTCCGAGCAAAAGACCCTCTTCCCGGAGTGGCGATCGCCGCCCTGCGCCTTCTCGGAGCGCTGCCCGACTCGCCCGCGTCGCGCGCGACCCTCGAGGAGAATCTGCTTCGGAGAGGCTGGCGAGGGCAGACGGCCCTCGTCTCTCTGACGCGTCTCGACGCCGCTCGGGAGCCGAAGAAGGCCGCGACCAGGATCGACGACGCCGTCGTCGCCGGGACCCTCGAGCTGCGTCTCGGTGCGGCGGAAGCTCTTCGGTTCTTCGAGGACGACGGCCCGCCTGAGGGGCTCGCGACGATCCTTCTCGCCGACAGGGCCGCCCGCGTCCGTGCGGCGGCGCTCTCTTCACTTTCGAAGAAGCCTTCTTCCCGGCGTTCCGCGTGGCTCCTTGCCGGCCTGATCGACCGAGACCCGGCGGTGCGGGACGTGGCGCTCGACGCGGCGGCGCCGCTGCTCGAGAAGGGGAGCACGGAGCTGAAGCGCGCGTGGGCCGCGGCGTTCGATCACGCGTTCGAGTCGGGCGGGCCGGACTTCACGGTCGGCGCTCTGGAGGCCGCGGCCTCCCGCGGGGAGGCCGGGCACGCCCTCGTGGTCTCACACGAGCACGACCCGGACGCCGTCACGCGCGAGAAGGCGCGCCGCCTCCTCGTCGAAAAATACGGCGCCGCCGCCGCGTCCTTCCGGCCGATCCCGGTCGCGACGCGGCACTCGATGGATGACTACGGGCGCGTCGCGCGCGCGGCGAACGAGACGCTGGTCGAGGCGGAGATCGTGACGACACGCGGCACGTTTCGGATGGAGCTTCTCGCGGAGGACGCGCCCCTCACGGTCGAAAGCTTTCGCGCGCTCGCCTCGAGGCGCTTCTTCGACGGAGTGGCGATCCATCGCGTCGTGCCGGACTTCGTCGTCCAGACGGGCGACCCGCGCGGAGACGGAAGCGGGGGGCCTGGTTATGCGATCCGCGACGAGATCAACCCGAGCCGGTACGTGCGCGGCGCCGTGGGCATGGCGCTCTCCGGAGCCGACACGGGCGGGTCGCAATGGTTCGTCGCGCTGTCCTCTCAGCTTCACCTGGACGGCGGCTATACCGTGTTCGGACGCGTCCTCGACGGGGACGAGGTCCTCGACCGCATCGAGCAGGACGATCGTCTCGTGTCCGTGCGCGTGACGTCGCGCCCCCGCGAGATCAGGCCTCCGGGGGCAGTTCCGTGAGGTTCGCGTTCGGAAGGGGTCTTCAGCTCGTCGGCCTGGCGCTCGTGGGCCTGGGGCTCGCCATCGGGCTCCTCAAGAACGACCTCCGCTACGAGGAGAGGATGTTCTTCGCGGGCGGAGGCGTCTTTCTCGCGGGCTGGCTCCTCGTGCGCCCGTTCAAGGCGCCGTGAAGGTCTTCGTCGGCCAGCCCCTCGTCGAGCCGTCGACGACGCAGATCCTCGCGGGGCACGAGGTCGTCACGGGCGCGGGGAACCTTCCGCGTTCCGAGTGGCCTCTCCTCCACGACGCCGGCGCTCTCCTTCCGACGCCGCGCGAGCGAATCACGGCCGAGGTGCTCTCCGCCTCGCCGCGCGCGGGCATCATCGCGAGCCACTCCGTGGGCGTCGACCACATCGATCTTGCGGCCTGCCGGGCGCGCGGGATACTGGTCACGAACACGCCCGACGTCCTCACCGACGCCACGGCGGACCTCACCTGGGCGCTGATTCTCGCGGTGGCGCGGCGAATTCGCGAGGGCGAGGCGCTCGCGCGCTCCGGGAGGTGGGACGGCTGGAAGCCGAAAGAGCTCCTCGGCATCTCGCTCTCCG
>DATGDV010000294.1:0-7207 GCA_035310685.1 Thermoanaerobaculia bacterium | reverse complement strand
CGACGAGAAGCTCGACCTCGCCCGGGAGGCGGCCGACGCGGTGCGCGCGATCCCCGGCATGGTGATCATGGCCGAGCCCGAGCTCTCTCTCTTCGCGTTCCGCCTCGCGCCCCCGGGCGCGTCCGCCGAAGATGCGAATCGGGTGAACCGGGAGCTGATGGCACGCGTGAACGCCCGGAAGAGGGTTCTCCTGACGGGCACGCTCCTCGGCGACCTCTTCGCGCTCCGGATGTGCATCCTGAGTTTCCGGACGCACGCGGACCGCATCCGGATGGCCATCGACGACCTCCGGGAGGACGCGCGCGAGCTCGGAGGGAATAATCCAGGCCAAAAGCGCATTTCCTGAGGCGCGGGTGACCCATGAGACGACGTGATTTCCTCGCCCTGACCCTCCCCGTCCTCGCGGGCGCGGGCGTCCTCGCCGCGATCGGCTCGGCCGGTCCCGGGAAGAGCCCCGCCCGGAAAGGATCCGCGATGCCCAACGCCGACACAGCCACCGATCCCCTGACCGACCGCGTCGTGAAGACGGATGCCGAGTGGAAGAAGATCCTGACGCCCGAGCAGTTCTACGTCACGCGGAAGAAAGGCACCGAGCGTGCGTTCACCGGCCCGAACTGGGACAACCACGCGAAGGGCACGTACCTGTGCGTGTGCTGCGACCTGCCGCTCTTCTCCTCGGACACGAAGTTCGACTCGGGCACCGGCTGGCCGAGCTTCTGGCAGCCCCTCACGCCGAATTCCGTGAAGACCGCGGAAGACCGCAGCTTCTTCTCCGTGCGCACGGAGGTCATGTGCCGCCGCTGCGACGCCCACCTGGGCCACGTCTTCGACGACGGCCCGAAGCCCACGGGCCTGCGCTACTGCATGAACGGGACTGCCATGACGTTTGTCCCGGCGAAATGACTCACGCAACGGCGCCAACAGACAGCGCGCTGAAGTTCGTTCCGCCGAAGTAACGAACGAGGAGACATGTTTTTTTTCTGATATGTGGCGGCCGCTGTTGCGGCCGCCGATAGATGAAAATCTGTCTCTCGCGTCGCGTGTCAAGGACGCGCTACGCGCGCCGCGCAGCGGTCAGAGATCCTTGACACGCGATCGCTCGAACTGTGCTGAATCAATCATTCGTCCTCGTCCCCCGTCAGCGTGCGCGTGACGAACGCGTACTCCTCGACCGGCCGGCCGGCGATGAGGTGCTCCTGGATGATCCGTTCGAGGACCGGCGGGTCGCACGCGCGGTACCACACGCCCTCGGGGTAGACGACGGCGATGGGGCCGCCGGCGCAGATCCTGAGGCAGTTCGCCTTGTTCCGCTGCACGCGGCCGGTCGTCGAGAGGCCCAGTTCCTTCAGCCGCGCTTTGAGGTACGCCCACGCGGCGAGGCCCCGCTCCTTCTCGCAGCACTTCGGCTTCGTCTGGTCGCAGCACAGGAAGATGTGCCGCCGCGCCTCGGGAACGCCGATGCCTCTCGCGATCCCCGCGAGCTTTTCCCGCGACCCCTCCCCGTTCCTGTCGTCCACCGTGTCTCCCCACTCTGAAGGATAATCCGCCCCCATGAAAGTCTTCGTCACCGGAGCCACCGGCCACGTCGGATTTCACGTCGCTCTCGCCTTCCGTCGCGCGGGACATCACGTTCTCGGCCTGACGCGCTCGGAAAAAGGCGGCGCGCGCCTCGACCGGCACGAGATCCGGCCCGTGATCGGGTCGCTGCAGGATCCCGGCTCGTGGAAAGGCGCCGAGGACGCCGCCGCCCTCGTCCACGCGGCGTTCGATTTCAAGGGCGACTCGTGGGCGGTGGACAGGTCCGCCATCGAGGCGCTCGTCGCGCTCGCGCATCGCGGCGCCGCTCCCAAGACCGTGGTCTATACGAGCGGCGTCTGGGTCTACGGCCAGACCGGTGACGGCGTCGCCGACGAGACGACGCCCCTCGCGCCGCTCCCCATGAGCCTTTCGCGCGTCGAGACCGAAAAGCGCGTCCTGTCGGCCGCGGGCGTCAAGGGGATCGTCATGCGCCCTGGCTCCGTGTACGGTTACGGCGGAAGCCTCACGGGGATGTGGTTCGAAGGAGCCGCGAAGGGAGCGCTCGAGGCCGTGGGTGACGGCCACAACCGGTGGGCGACCGTGCATGCGGACGACTGCGCCGACGCCTACGTGCGCGCGGCTTCGAGCGGGCTCTCCGGGGAGATCTTCAACGTGACCGACCGCTCCCGCGCGCCCGTCCGCCGGCTCGTGACCGCCGCCGCGCGTGCGGCCGCCTTCAAGGGCGAGATCCGCTGGATCTCCGTCGAGGACGCCCGCAAGAAGATGGGTGAGTTAGCGGACGCCCTCGCGCTGGATCAGCACGTGGAATCGCGCAAGGCCGTCGTACGCCTCGGCTGGCAGCCCGCGCACGGCGGCTTCGAGGACGAGGTCGAAACTTACTACGCCGCGTGGAAGGCTGCCCAGGGCTGAACGCGACCGCCGGAGTCGCGCGCGAGATGGACATGGACAGCTTCTCCTCCGAGGACCGCGCCTGGATCGAGGCGCACGGCCTGACGGTCGACGAGGTGGAACGGCAGGCGGCGCTTCTGCGCGACCCGCCTCCCGCGGTGAAACTGCTCCGTCCCTGCTCGGTCGGCGACGGCGTCGTGCGGATCGACGAGCGCGAGCACGCGGAGCTGCTCGCCCTCGCGGACGAGGCGGCCCGCACGGGCCGCCTTTCGAAGTTCGTGCCGGCTTCCGGGGCCGCGAGCCGCATGTTCGAGTTTCTCGCCCGCGGTCCCGACCATCCGGACGTGCGCCGCTTCCACGAGAACGCGGCGACTTTCGCCTTCGACACCGGCGACGTCCAGGCGCTCCTCGGGCTTCCGAAGGGCCTCCTCCCCTTCCACAGGTATTCCGACGGCGTGAGGACTCCGTTCGAGGAGCATCTCTTCGAGGCGGCCGCGATCGTTCGGGATGCGACGGGCCTCTGCCGCGTTCACGTGACCGTCCCCTCCGGACGCGTCGCCGCGTTCGAGGCGGTCCTCGAGAAGGTCCGTCCCCGTCTCGAGCGGGAGACGGGCGCGCGACTCGAGGTCCGGTTCTCCGAGCAGGCGCCTTCGACCGACACCATCGCGATCGACGAGAAGGGCTGCTTGTTCCGTGACCCGGAGGGGCGCCTCCTTTTCCGGCCGGGAGGACACGGCGCCCTCCTGAAGAATCTCGCGGAGTCGGGAGGCGACGTCGTCCTCGTGAAGAACATCGACAACGTCGTGCCCGACGACCTCCGCGCGCCAACGCTCCTCTGGAAGCGGCTCCTCGGCGGCCTTCTCGTGCGGATCGAGCGTACGAGCCCACGGGACCGCCCCCTCCGCGTCTGTGGCGTCGTTCGCAACGAAGGCGAGCCCGGTGGCGGCCCGTTCTGGGTCGAGGGACCCGGCGATGAGACGCGCCAGATCGTGGAGTCGGCGCAGGTGGATCTCGGGAATCCCGCGCAGGAGGCGATCTTCCGCTCCGCGACGCACTTCAACCCGGTGGACCTCGCCTGCTCCCTGCGCGAGGCTTCCGGCCGGCCGTTCGATCTCGGCCGCTTCGTGGACGAGCGGGCCGTCTTCATCGCGAAGAAGACGCACGAGGGACGGACGCTTTTCGCTCTCGAGCGTCCGGGCCTGTGGAACGGCGCGATGGCCCTCTGGGAGACGGTCTTCGTCGAGGTGCCGAAAGAGACGTTCGCACCGGTTAAGACCGCCCTCGACCTGCTGCGCCCCGAGCACCAGACGCGCGAATAAAGTTTAATAAGTCATTTATCATCAATAGTATAAGGTGGAGAGGCGCGGCTCTGCACGCCCACGCGGGTCCCCGGTCGCGGTATTCTCCGAGGCCCGCCCGGGAATGCCCATGTTTCGCCGCGACGAGTTGAGACCCAGGAAAAGGCGCCCGCTGCGGCTCGTGCCGGACGAGCCGGTCGCTCCGGGGGCGGCCCGGGCCGACGGCCCTTCGCCCGCGCTGCCGCTCCTGAATCGCGAGCTCTCCTGGCTCGCCTTCAACGAGCGCGTTCTCGAGGAGGCTTACGACGAGCGCTGGCCGCTCCTGGAACGCCTGAAGTTCCTCGCGATCAGCGAGACGAACCTCGACGAGTTCTTCATGATCCGCGTCTCGGGCCTCCTCGACCAGCTCTCCTCGGAGATCGTCGAGCCCACGGACGACGGGCTGCTGCCCGCCGACGCGCTCGCGCGGGTGAGGCTGGCCGTTCAGGGAATGGAACAGCGGCAGACCTCCTGCCTCGTGAACGACCTTCTGCCGAAGCTCGCGGCGGCAGGCATCTCGGTTCTCACGTGGACGGACCTCTCCGACGCGCAGCGCGAGGCGGCGGGCGCGTACTTCCGGCACAACGTCCTGCCCGTCCTCACCCCGCTCGCGGTGGATCCCGGACATCCCTTCCCGTTCCTCTCGAACCTCTCCCTGAACCTCGCGGTCGAGGTGAAGAACACCGAGACGGGCGAGACGAAGTTCGCGCGCGTCAAGGTGCCGCAGGCCATGCCGCGCCTGCTCCCGCTTCGCGAGCTCGTCGAGGGCAAGAAGAAGGTGAAGCCCGAGAAGGCCGAGTACGTTCTGCTCGAGTCGCTCATCCAGGCGAATCTCGCGGAGCTGTTCCCCGGGCTCGAAATCGTCTCCTCGCACCTGTTTCGCGTGACGCGCGACGCCGACATCGAGATCCAGGAGGACGAAGCCTCCGACCTCCTCGCCACGATCGAGCAGGAAGTGAGGCGCCGCCGCTTCGGGGCGGTCGTGCGCCTCGAGGTCGCGCCGAAGACGCCCAAGCGCGTTCGAAAGCTCCTCCAGAAGCAGCTCGAGATCACCGAGAACGAGGTCTACGAGGTGGACGGGCCGCTCGGCGCGGGCGACCTCATGTCGCTGACGCGCCTCGACCGGCGCGAGCTGAAGGACCCGCCCTTCTCGCCCTCCGTGCCCGCCGTCTTCAACCTGCCCGACACGTCCGTTTTCGAGGCGATTCGCGCAGGCGACGTCCTCCTCCACCACCCCTACGACTCGTTCTCGCCCGTCGCCGAGATGATCGAGCGCGCCTCCACCGACTCGAAGACGCTCGCGATTAAGATGACGCTGTACCGCACGAACGCGGACTCGGCAATCCTCCCGGCGCTCATCCGCGCGGCGGAGAACGGCAAACAGGTCGCGGTCCTGGTGGAGCTGAAGGCCCGCTTCGACGAGGAGAAGAACATCGAGTGGGCGAAGTCGCTCGAGCAGGCGGGCGTCCACGTGGTCTACGGCGTCGTCGGCCTGAAGACCCACGGCAAGATCGCGCTCGTCGTCCGGCGCGAGAAAGACGAGATCCGGCGTTACGTGCACCTCGGCACCGGCAACTACAACGAGACGACCGCGCGCATCTACACGGATTTCGGGCTCATGACCTGCCGCCCGGAGTTCGGCGAGGACGCCACGCGTCTTTTCAACGCGCTGACGGGCTTCGCGGGGAAGACGAGCTACGCGCGCCTCGTGACGGCGCCGAAGGACATGCACCGGGCCGTTCTCGAGTGGATCGCGAGCGAGACGGCGCACGCCCGCGCCGGCCGGCCGTCGGGCATCAAGGCGAAGATGAACGCGCTCGTCGATCCTCCCGTCATCGCGGCGCTCTACGAGGCCTCGCAGGCGGGCGTGAGCATCGATCTTCTCGTCCGCGGCATCTGCTGCCTGATGCCGGGCGTCGCCGGCGTCTCGGAGACGATTCGCGTCCGCTCGATCGTCGGCCGCTTCCTCGAGCACAGCCGCGCGTTCGTTTTCGAGAACGGCGGCGACCGCAAGGTCTGGCTTTCCTCGGCCGACTGGATGCCGCGAAACTTCTTCCGCCGGGTCGAGACGGCTTTTCCGGTCGAGGAGCCAGCCCTCGCGCAGCAGGTCGTCGACGCGCTCGACACGATGCTGAAGGACAACGTTCGCGCGCGGCGCCTGAACCACGACGGAACCTACGAGCGCCTCAAGCCCGCCGCGGGCGAGACGCCGGTCGACTCGCAGGCCGTTTTCGTCGAGGAGGCGCGGCGGCGCGTCCTCAAGGCGGTCGAGGCGTTCGAGAGGCGCGGCGCCGAGGCGTTCGAGAAGTCCGAGGAAGCCGTCCCGGCCGAAAGGGATTAGCGCGCTCAGCCCGGGCCCGGCATGCGGCGGATCTCCTCCTCGATCAGCCGCGGGATCTCCGGCAGGTCGTTGTGCGTGCGCCCCTCGAGCGGGATGAATCGCACGTTCCGTCCGGCCGCCGCGAGGCGCCGGCCCATCTCGAACGGCACGACCTCGTCGCGCGTTCCGTGAACGATGACGATCGGGCACGTCAACCCCGCGACCTTCGAGAGGTTGTCGAACCGGTCCGGGACGAGAACCGGGGCCAGCGAACCGACGAGGGTGCGGCCCATGTCCACGAGCGACGTGAACGGCGAGATGAGGATGAGGAGGCGCGGCGGCCGGCGCGATGCCAGTTCGACGGCCACGCCCGAACCGAGCGACCGGCCCGCGAAGACCAGCGGCACGTCATCGACCCGGGCGCCGCGGAGAGCCGCGAGAGCGGCTTCCCCGTCCCGGTAGAGCCCGGCCTCCGAGGGCCGCCCCGGGAGTCCCGAGTAGCCGCGGTATTCCGCGAGGAAGGTCTCGACGCCGCTCTTCGCGAGGTCCTCCGCGAGAGGAAGATTCTGGGCGGCAGACTCGGCGTTTCCGTGAAAGTAGAGGAGGCGCGCCTCGGCGCGCGACGCCGCAGCGACGATGATCCCTTCCAAAGGAATTCCATCTGCGGTCCGATACGGGACGAGCCGGGCGTTCGGAGCGTGTCTCGCGAGCTCGATCGCGTCCGGCATCGGGACGCGCGGGCGAGGAAAGGTCATCGACCGGGCGAGGACGCGCAGGACCAGAAACAGGCCGACGACGAGAAACGCGGCGGCGAGCGTCCCCTTCATCCAGCGGATCTACGGAGCCGCCCTAGCGCTCGATGTCGAAGCTCGGCGTCGGGCTCAGGACGGGCTCCTGCGCGGTCAGCGTGGTCCCATCGATCGGCACCAGGATGAGGTGCGTGTTCGAGCCGTAGTTCAGGTTGATCTCGTAGAAACCGTGCGGCGAGACGGAGATGAGCATCCCGGGCACCTGTTTGAGCTCCGCGAGCGGGCAGGTCACGTAGACCTTCATCGGAATGTCCATGGCTCCTCCTGTTTCCGGAACAGGATAACTCCGCGGTCACGAGCGCGTGAGAGCGCTC
>DATGDV010000293.1:0-4166 GCA_035310685.1 Thermoanaerobaculia bacterium | reverse complement strand
AAGGTGCGGGCCAGCTTCGTGCGCGAGCTGACGAAGCATTTCGTGGACGAGGGCAGGAAGTTCAACAGGAAGCGCCGGCTGGTGCTCGCTCCCGCGTCGGACGTCCTCGGGGGGCCCTGGAAGGGCTAACTCTCCCGCTCGCTGCGCCCGCGCCGGAGAGCGGGCCGTGAGAGAACGAAGAGCGCCGCCGCTCCCGCGGCGAGCGTCGCGAGGAGATGCACGGCGACGCCGCTCACGACGCCGGCCCCCAGGGACACGCCGTCGAGCGCGAGGGCCGCCGTCCAGCCGGATTCGGCCGTGCCGAACGTGCCGGCGGGCGACGGGACGAGAGCCGCGGCGACGGTGGCTGCGAGCGTCGCGAAGGCGAGCGCCGCGAAACCCACGTCGATCCCGAGACCCGCCATCGTCAGCTTGAGCCCGACGAGGTGCGCGGCGAGGAATCCGATCGAGAGCAGGCACGCGATTGCGTAGGCCAGGCGGTCGCGCCGCGCGACGGCGAGGCCCCGTCCGACCTCCTCGAGGCCGCGCTTCAGCCTCGATCCCTGACGGCTTCGGGCCGAGAGCGCCTCGAGAAGCGCTCCTCCCGCCTCCGGGAGAACGCCGAGGGCTGCGAGCAGGACGCAGCACAGCCCGGCTGCCCAGGGGCCGCCCGCCACGTGATGACTCAGCAGGACGACCGCTCCGCCCGCGAGACCCACGAGCACGGCGGAGAGGGTGTCGATCAGCTTGATGAGGACGAAGACCCCGCCCGAACGCGACCAGGAGACGCCGAGCTCGCGATGCACGAGGCCGAGAGAAGCCACGTCGCCGCCCCGGAAAGGAACGACTTGAACGAGGAAGTGCGCGGCGCCCGACAGGCCGAACGCCCGGACGGGGGCTATCCGCTCGTCTTCCGGGAGCAGGCGGTTCAGGCGCGCGCCGCGAAGAACGTGGGAGGCGAAGAACACCGCGAAGCCGGCGAGCAGCGGAGCGGGGCGGGCATGGCGGAGGCTTTCGAGCGCCCCCGGCGGCGCGCGGCGAATCGCGAGAACGAAGAGCGCGACGAGAGCGAGCGTGAAGAGAAGACCGAAGATCTTCTTAGAAATGGTAAGAGAGCGAGGACGCGGGATCGGTCCGTCAGTTGGTTGCTGCGCCGGTGCAGCGGCGGGCATGCGCCCGCCGCCCGAGGATTCCTTCGAATGGTCGAGAGAGGCGAATTGCACGGGCCGGCCATTCGAGTCCTGTGGCGGCCGTCCCGCGGCGCTCATCGGCTCAGGCACCGTCTGAGAAACTTCGGACGAAACAGGTCCGCACCAGAGCCTTCTCGACGCGCGAGGGGCCGTTCATTTGCGTTCTTCAGCAGAAGTCTTCTCTTCGCTTTTCTCCGACTCCCGGCGCCGCTTTTCCAGCACGAGCTCCTCGAGCAGCGTCCGGTTGATGGAAATGAGGTCCGCGAGAAGGCCGGACAGGACGCAGATTACCGCCGCGACGAAGAGCACGGCCGCGAGGAGGAGCGACTGGAGGTGTCCGGCCGGGTTGTGATCCGCCAGGACGAAGTAAATGTACCGCCCGACGAGGATGAGGCCGGCGGCGGCGAGGAGCGACGCGCATCCGAAGAAGACCGGCAGCGGCTTGTAGAGCGCCGTGATGCGCAGGATGTTCGCGCCCTGCACGAGGACGTAGTTCGTCGAGCGCCGGATCAGGCGCGACTCCCGCACGGGCGGGTTCGTCCGCACCGGGACGGAGACGACGGTGATCTCCTTGTTGCCGGCCTGGATGAGTGTCTCGAGCGTGTACGTCATCCTCGAGAAGACGTTGAGCCGGAGCGCGGCCTCGCGGGTGAGAGCCCGAAAACCCGAAGTGGCATCGGGCACTTCGGTCCCCGAAGCGCGCCGCACGACCCAGGAGCCGAAGCGCTGGGTCAGGCGCTTGCCGGGCGAGAAATCGGGTTTCGTGGCGACCCCGCGGTCCCCCACGACGATCTCGGCTTCGCCCTTGAGGAGAGGCGCGACGAGGGTCTCGACGTCGACGGCCGCGTACTGGCGGTCCGCGTCCGTCGAGACGATCACGTCCGCCCCGAGCCGGAGCGCCGCGTCGAGGCCCGCCCGCCACGCGAACGCGAGTCCCCGGTGAACCGGCAGCCGGACGACGTGATCGGCGCCCGCGCGCCGCGCCGCCTCGGCGGTGCCGTCGGTCGAGCCGTCGTCCACGACGAGAGTCTCGACGGAATCGAAGCCGGCCAGGCTCCGCGGCAGCTCCGTGAGAGCGGAACCGATCTGCTCCGCCTCGTCCCAGGCGGGAATCTGGATGACCAGCTTCATCGTTCGCTCGGAAGGTTAGCAGGGGCCGTGATATGACATTTCCTGGACCAGGAGGCCGACATGAACAACCCCGATGAGAACAAGAAGGAACCCGATTTCTCGGACGTGACCAGCGGCAGCTCGAGTACGGCACCGGCCCCCGCGGGCGCGGCCGGCACCCGGACGTACACGGTCGTCGCGGGGGACAGCCTGTCGAAGATCGCGAAAAAGATGTACGGCGACGCGAACCGCTGGAAGGAGATCTGGGAGGCCAACAAGGACAAGGTCATGAACCCGGACCTCATTTACCCCGGTCAGGAACTGAAGATCCCCGGCGCCTGATCAACAAGGAGATCAAGATGAGAAACCGCTTCGCCCTCCCTGCGCTCGTCCTTCTCGCAGCCGTCTCGCTCGGCGCCTGCGCGAAGAAGGAGCCACCGCCGCCGCCTCCGACCCCGATTCCGGTGGCGACCGCCGTTCCGACACCCGTGCCGTTCAAGGTCACGACCGTCGACCTCGGCAGGTCCATCGGAGACGACAAGAAGGTCAAGGATGCCGCGACGACGTTCGGTCCCAAGGACACGATCTACGCCGTCGTCTCCACCGAGGGCGTCGCCCCGAAGGCCACGCTCAAGGCGCGCTGGACGTACGGCGCGAAGGGCACGCTCGTGAACGAGGAATCGCGCGACATCGCGCCCACGGGTCCGGCCGTCACGGAATTCCACGTTGCGAAGGCGTCCGGCTGGCCCGCGGGCAAGTACAAGGTCGAGGTCTCGGCCGACGGGACGGTCGCCGCCACGAAGGAGTTCGAGGTCAAGAAGTAGTTCCGCGCATCGCATCGCGAGGTCGGGGGCGCGGCGGTCTTCGCCCCGCCCCTTTCCTTTTGCGGGAGGTCGACCGATGAAGAGAACGCTCCGAATCCTGCGCATTGTCGTCGGCCTGGCCGCAGCGTCCGCGCTCGGGCAGGAGGGGCCTCCAAAAGAAAACCGCCCCGTCCGTGACCCCGACCTCGTGGAGATCGTCCGGCTCGATCCGACCATCCATCTCGACGTCCGATACGCCACCGCCAACAACCTCCTCGGGCGCCCGGTGTATTCGGAGGCGCGCGCGTTCCTCCAGCGCCCCGCCGCCGAGGCGCTCGCGCGCGTGAACCGCGCCTTGAAGGAGAAAGGATACGGACTCGTGGTGTTCGACGGCTACCGGCCATGGTCGGTCACGAAGGCGTTCTGGGACGCGACTCCGGCCGGCAAGAAGATCTTCGTCGCCGACCCGAAGAAAGGATCGCGGCACAACCGTGGCTGCGCGGTCGACCTCTCGCTCTACGATCTCGCGACGGGCCGCGAGGCCGACATGGGCGGCGCCTACGACGAGATGTCGGAGCGCTCGTACCCGACGTGGGGGGGCGCCTCGAAGGACGTTCGCGCGCGCCGCGCCCTTCTCGTTTCGGCCATGGAGAAAGAAGGATTCTTCGAATATCCAGCCGAGTGGTGGCACTTCGATTACCGGGATTGGCTCGACTATCCGATTCTGGACGTCCCGTTCATCGCGCTCTCGGCGCAGAGAGCCGCGTTCAGCGAAGTCCTGAATCTCCGCCAGGCGCGGATCGTGGACCTGACGCACACCTTCGACGAGAAGACCCTCTACTGGCCGACCTCGCCGTCCGCTTTCGAGCTCAAGACTCTTTTCCGAGGGAAGACCGACCGAGGGTTTTTCTACGAATCAAAGACGTTTTCGACGCCGGAACACGGAGGCACGCATCTCGACGCTCCCGCCCATTTCTCGGAGGAGGGAGCGAGCGCCGATCTGGTTCCCGTGCGGCGGCTCATCGCTCCCGCCGTCATCCTCGACGTCTCCGCGAAGGCCGAGGAGGATCAGGACTACAGACTG
>DATGDV010000292.1:0-2792 GCA_035310685.1 Thermoanaerobaculia bacterium | reverse complement strand
CGCTGACCGTGCCGCTGTTTCTCTTCGAAATGGGCGCGATGCTCGCGCCGGCGCTGAGGGACTCGTTCCCGCCGCGCCTCAACCTGCTCGTCCAGCTCGCTCTCGCGACGCCCGTCGTTCTCTGGGGAGGGTGGCCCTTCTTCGAAAGAGGCTGGGCCTCGCTTCGCACGCGAAACTTCAACATGTTCACCCTCATCGCGCTGGGAACGGGCGCGGCATTTCTGTACAGCCTTGCACGGACCGCGCAGGCCCTTTTCGCCCCTCCAGGAAATCTTGCAGGCCATGACGTGAGCCACGCCACGACAGGCGTTGGTGCACTCCACGACGTCTATTTCGAAGCCGCCGCCGGCATCACGACGCTCGTCCTTCTCGGGCAGGTGCTCGAGCTGCGGGCGCGGGCGAAGACGTCCGGAGCCATCCGCAAGCTTCTCGCCCTCGCTCCGAAGACGGCGCGCGTCGTCCGGCCGGACGGGCGCGAGGAGGACGTGCCCCTCGAGAGCGTCGCGGTCGGAGACACGCTTCGCGTGAGGCCGGGCGAGAAGGTGCCCGTGGACGGCATGGTGATCGAAGGGGCGAGCGCCGTGGACGAGTCGATGCTCACGGGCGAGCCGATCCCGGTGGAGAAGACGAGAGGCAGCGACGTGACGGGCGGCACGCTCAACAAGGCGGGAAGCATCGTGATGAAGGCCGGGCGCGTGGGGCGCGACACGCTCCTCTCGCAGATCGTGCGCCTGGTCGGCGAGGCCCAGCGCAGCCGCGCGCCCATTCAGCGGCTCGCGGACGCGGTCGCCTCGTGGTTCGTGCCCGCGGTCGTCGTCGTGTCGGTCCTGACGTTCGCCGCCTGGGCGGCGTTCGGCCCCCGGCCGCGCCTCGCGCATGCGCTCGTGAACGCCGTCGCCGTCCTCATCATCGCCTGCCCCTGCGCTCTGGGCCTCGCGACGCCGATGTCGATCATGGTGGGCACGGGGCGCGGCGCCCAGGCCGGCATCCTCGTGAAGAACGCGGAAGCGCTCGAGCAGCTCGAGAAGGTGAACACACTCGTCGTCGACAAGACGGGCACGCTGACGGAGGGGAAGCCGAAAATCGTGAAGATTCGCGCCTTCGGCGCGTTCGACGAAAAGGAACTCCTGCGCCTCGCCGCCTCGCTCGAGCGCGCGAGCGAACACCCTCTCGCGGCCGCGGTCACCGCAGCCGCCGAGGCGGCGGGCGTGACTCTCGCTCTTTCGAAGGAATTCTCTTCGATCCCCGGCAGGGGCGCCCGAGCGCGCATCGAAGGTCACGACGTGGCCGTCGGCGGTCTCTCTCTCTTCGAAGAAATCTCCTGGTCTCCTTCTTTCCCGAACGACCTCCTCGCCGAAGCGGACGCCGAGCGCGCGAAGGGCCACACGGTGCTCTTCGTGGCCGTGGACGGCGAGCCGGCGGGCTTTCTCGCCGCCGCCGATCCCGTCAAGCCGTCCGCCGCGGCCGCCATCGCGGAGATGCATCGCCTGGGCCTTCGCGTCGTGATGCTCACGGGCGACGCGAAGGCCACGGCCGAGAGCGTCGGCAAGGAGCTCGGGATCGACGAGATCATCGCCGGAGTCCTTCCGACGGCGAAGGCCGAAGCCGTGGCGCGCCTCAAGGGAGAGGGCCGGATCGTCGCGATGGCGGGAGACGGCGTGAACGACGCGCCGGCGCTCGCGGCGTCGGACGTCGGCATCGCGATGGGAACCGGGACCGACGTCGCGATCGAGAGCGCGGACGTCACGCTTCTCAAGGGCGATCTCTCGGGCCTCGCGCGCGCGCGACGCCTTTCGAAGGCGACGATGAGCAACATCCGGCAGAACCTCGTCTTCGCGTTCGTCTACAACGTGCTCGGCATCCCGGTCGCAGCCGGATTGCTCTACCCGTTCTTCGGGCTCCTCCTTTCGCCCGTCATCGCGAGCGCGGCGATGACCCTGAGCTCGGTGTCCGTGATCTCGAACGCTCTCCGGCTCCGCCGCGTCCCGCTCTGAGCTCTAGCGCATTCTCTTCGCCTTCGCGTCGACGCGCGGGGCGCGGGTCTTGAGCGTCGCCCGTTTGCCCGGCGTCGGGCGATCGATGCCGCGCCCGAGCAGCTCGAGCAGATCGGATACCGTGACGATGCCGACGAGCCGGCGCGGGTGCCCCTCCTCCACGACGGGGAGGCAGCCGATCGTGCGGCCGCGCATCAGGTTCGCGGCCTGCTTCACCGACATTTCCGGGCTGGCCGTCACGACGTGCTTCGACATCAGCTCGGCGACGCGGTGCTTCTCGCGGAAGTCGTACTCATCGGGGACGCCGAGGTCGCGCTGCGAGAGCACGCCCACGAGCTCCGAGTCCCTCTTGACGACGAGATGCCGGATGCCCTTGAACTTCATGGAATCGAATGCGACCTGCGCGTTCTCCTGGCCATCGATCGTCTCGACACGGCGGGTCATCACGTCCTGGACGCGCATGAAACCTCCTTGGGGGGAACTCACTTCACCCCCGCTTGAACGTGGTACCGCGTCTGCCCGGTCCGCAAGAGGTATCTGAACCATGCGGAACAGGGGGTCGTAGAATCGCGCGGGAGCAGTCCATGCCTCTTCTGGAATATCGTTGTTCGGATTGCGGAAAAAAGACCGAGGACCTCGTCCTTGCGGGCGACACGGCGCGGGCGCCGAAGTGCTCGTCCTGCGGCTCGAAGAGGGTCTCGCGTCTGCTTTCGACGTTCGCGGCGCAAAAGGCGTCGTCCTCGAGCGGCGCCTTCGACGCGTCGACCGCCTGCGGTGGAGGCGCCTGCGGGATGCCGG
>DATGDV010000291.1:0-6128 GCA_035310685.1 Thermoanaerobaculia bacterium | reverse complement strand
CGGCAGGGGAGTCCACTCGAGCGTACGACGGAGGTCGGCACGTCGAACGCCGAGACCCATCCCCCCGCGCGCGCGTGGTACGTGGGCATCGATCTCACCGACCCCTTCGCCCATACGAGCCGCCCGGTGACGCTCGCCCTCATGGATCGGTGGCGGCGCGTCCGCTTCGTCACGTGGACGTACGATCCGACCGGCGAGCGGATGATCCCCGAACACGTCGCTGCAGAGGGTTTCGTCGTCGCGATCGACGGGCCGCAGGGGCTCGCGGCCAGGGGCCGATCGATGAGACAGGCCGAGCGCGTTCTGCGCGCCCCCGGCAAATCGGGCGAAACGTTCGCGGGGGCCGGAAGGCCCTACGCGGGCTTCATCCGCGGCAGCGTCGAGCTCTTCGGCGCGCTCCGGAAGTCCGGCTTCGGGCTCCTCGGGGAGGCCCCGTGGGAGACGACCGCGCTCCTCGAGGTCTATCCGGGCGACGCCTGGCCGAAATGGGCGGGGCGAAGGCCTCCGAAAAAGAGCCTGCCGGCCGGGCGGCGCGCGCGCTACGACATCCTGCGCGAGCACGGTCTCGAGTTGCCCGTCGGATGCGACGCCATCACCCACGACCAGCTCGACGCGGCCGCCGCCGCGTTCCTCGCCTACCTCTGGGCGACGGGCAACGCCCGCGAATTCGGGGACCCGCCGGTCTGGGACGCGGAGGCGGGCTGCATCCGCGAAGGGATCATCGTCAGCGTCTAGGAGCGTTCGAGCCGTTCAGGGGAACCTTCGACTCTGGATCGAGCGCTCGGCGCATTCGACTTCACGGCCGGATCGTCGCCCTCAGCTTGACCACGATCTCGTTCGCGATCGGGAGGAGGCGGAGCCTCCCGTTCTCTCCCGGCTCGCGCACGTCGCGGTTCCAGACGATGAACAAGTCGGTCCCGGGACGGATCGTCCACCGGAGCCTCACGTTCGCACCGGCGTCGCGATTGACGGAGTCGTACTGCACGAAGCTCGAGAGGACGACGTCGCGCGTGAAGGCGAGCGTGGCGTTGAGCTGCCAGAGTCGAAGGATGAACCGGCCCTCCGGCAGATCAGCGAAGTCGTCGAACGCCTCCGCTCCGATCGAGACGCGCCCCGCTCCGCCCGTGTAGCTCAGCGCGAGGTCGGTCTCCGTCAGCCTTCCCGAGTAGAACCCGCCGAGCCAGACCGTCGCGCGTCCGCGAAGGGCACGGTGGGTCGAGGACTCGACCTCGACCCGCCACCGGGTGAAGCGGTAGTCGCCCGGGGGAATCACGACGCCTCGCGAGACCTCGAATGGCGCGTCGAGCCGTTCGTACTGCGGCTGCCAGTTCCCCTCGAAGCGGTCTCCGGATTCCAGCCGCACGTTGATGGGCGCGGTGAACACAGACCACGATTGAGTCTGCCCCGAGAGGTCGGTCACGATCGACGGCTCGAATTCGAAGAAGAGCTGGCGCACCGGCGAGAGGATTCCGCTCTTCGACGGCCGGGGCTGATAGGCGACGTAGGCGTCGGCAGAACGTGTCCCCGGACGCGGCACGAAGCCGAGCCCGGGAGAGAGCGCGTCGCCGAGCTCCCGGTAGAGCAAGGTGACGTCCCAGAGGTCGTTCGGATATTCGACCGTGAGCCCCCATCCCCCTCGCGCACCTTCCGACAGCTGGCCCCAGCTTCGTGCTCCCCAGAGCCCGACGAGGAGATCCTTGTCGCCGCAGAGATGCGACGTCTTCCAAACTGCGTCGAAGCCGCCGAGCGTGTTCGCGAGCCGCCCGGAGGGCTCGCCGTGCGTGGCGATCGTTCCGACGCGGAGGTGCTCGTTTACGTCGTACGTTACCCGTCCGGCGAAGGAGTTGGTCCGCTCGGCTCCATCGGCCTCATTGGTCCCGACATCGAGGAGCGCGATGCCCAGCGCCCCGGCGCGCCCGAAGACCTTCGCCCCCGCGATGATCGGCACCGGGCCTCCTGCGAACAGGCCGATGCGCCGCGAGTAGAAAGGGACGAAGCTGCTCCCCAGCCCGAGGCCGAAGTCGAACTGGTTCGAGCCCTCGAGGAAAAATGCGCGCTTCTCCGGAAAGAAGAGCGGAAAACGCGTGAGGTTCACCTGGCGCGCGTCGACCTCGGTCTCGGCGAAGTCCGTGTTTATCGTCAGCTCGCCCTTCAGCTCTCGGGAGAGATTCGCGCCCGCGTCCATGCCGAGCTGCGCTTTGCCGAAGGCGTGGCCCCCGGCGAAGTCCTCCTCGCGGCGCGCGAGCGCGAAGGGGCGCAGTTCGAAGCCGAGCGCCGGCTGCAGCTCCGCGACGCCCGCGAGAGCCCCCGCGCGCGCGAGGTCCAGGAGCTTGGCGTCGAGCGCGGCCCCGCTCCATCGCAGCTCCATCCGCTCGCGTGGCACCCAACGGGCCACGTTGAAGCGGAAGGAGGTTTTTCCCTGCGGAAAGCGCAGCGTGACCGCAGGGATCGCGATCTCGGCCGTCCAGCCGAGAGGAGTCACGCTCGTCCGTGCGTCCCAGACGCCGTCCCAGAGGAACGAGAGCGACGAGGGGCCGGCAACGAGGCCGTCGGAAAGCGCGCCGCGGGCGTTGACCATGAAGTAGTAGGCGTTTCGACCGTCTCCCGCCGGGTCGAGAACGATCTTCACCGCGTCGTCCCCGTCGTCGGCGGAGTCTCGCAGCAACGCGTGGACGGCGATTTTCTTGGGATCGGGGTCGTCGCACACGATGCCGAAATAGAGCATCGTGGAGCTGGCGAGGGCGCGAACGGTCGTTCCGAAGGGCGTCGCCTCACCGGGATGCGGCGACTGCTGCGTCAGGGAGACGGGTACGGCCGCGGCCCAGGCCGGCTCGTCGAGCTTCCCGTCGAGGCGGATGGGCGAGGAGAGAGGAGCGGCGGTGAGAAGCGGCGTCTCCTGCGCGCGCGCGCCAAGCGCCCAGAGGGCGAACGCGCCCGCAGCAAACAGTCGAAATCCATGCACGCGGGAATCTTAAGAGACGCCCTGCGGCGTCACTCGAGCGGCTGCGTAACGACCTTCCGCTCGTCGCCTCGTGGATCGATACCCTCGCCGCCGCCATCGCTTCCGCTTGCGATGTCGCGTGTTTCAGGTTGTCCCTTCCCGTGATCGCCTCGAATCTCGCGACTTTTTCCGCCGACCTTTCCGTTCTTCGAGGCCGTGGCGAGCCCTTGCTCGAGGGAGACCTTCGCGCTGCCGAGGTCGCGACGAGGGCGAGAGCGACGAAGATGAGGGTTGTGAAGATGTTTCTGATCTGAGTCCACGCCCCCCCGCGCCACCTATATCAAGAACATGGCAGTTGCTACAGGGGGATCCCGGTCGCTCTCGGGGGTTGTCAGTCCCGTGCGACCGCTCAGGGGCTCCTCGGGTTTCCCCAGGTGTCGACTTCGACGGGAGCCCGGAGGCCGGCGTCCTTGAGCTGCGGCAGGATCGACGCCTTGTCGCCGACGAGGACGAGGACGCCGCGGTCGAGCGCGAGCGCGTTCCGCGCGGTCGCGTTCAGCGACGGCGCGTCGACCGAGGCCTGGGCGGCGAGATCCTCGCCGAGGGTCTCGAAAGGCGCGCCGAGCTCGACGTAGCTGGTGGCGGTCGCGAGGATCCCCGAGAGGCCCGAGAAGGAGTGCACGGCGGAGTTCTGGACGATGTCCCGCGCCTTCCCGGCCTCTTCCGGCGTGACGTCGCCGCCCGTGAGGCGCGCGAACTCCGCGAGAAACTCCTTGAGAGAAGCGCCCGTCACCTTCGACGTGACGTCCGCGCCGGCGGTGAACGTGCCGACGGCGCGCCCGAGCCCGAACCGGGCGGTCGCTCCGTACGTGTAGCCGTTCTTCTCCCTGAGGTTCTGGTTCAGGCGGCTCGTGAAGGTGCCGCCGAGGATCGTTCCGAGGAGGCGGAGCTTCGGGCGCGATGGATCCGCGAACCTCGGCGCGGGCGCGGCGAAGCGCACGATCGTCTGCGGCGCCTCGGGACGGTCGACGAGGAACACCCGCGGGCCGCGGATCGCGAGTGGAGAGGCGGCGGGAAGCGCGGCCGCCGGCGGACGCGGACCCTCGGCCTTCCAGTCGCCGAACGCCTTCTCGAGGGCCGCTTTCGTCTCGGAGACGGAGAGGCTGCCCGCGACCACGAGGGTCGCGAGGTCCGGACGGACGAGAGCGATCCGCTCGGCCTTCACGCGGTCGAGCGTGATCGCCCCGAGAGACGCCGACGTTCCGTCCACCGGCCAGGCGTAGGGATGGGCGTCGCCGTAAAGCTCGCGGCTCGCGACGCGCGCGGCGACCTCGTCGGGCCTTTCGTCGGACTGAACGAGATCGTCGAGAGCGAGCCGCTTGACGCGCGCGAAGTCCTTCTCCTCCATCCGCGGCCGCCGCACGGCGTCCGCGAGCAGCGATGCCCCTTTCGCGAAATTGCGGGAGAGGATCGTCAAACTCGCTTCCAGAGCTTCGTGGCCCGCGGATGCCGAGAACCGCCCTCCGAGCGCGGCGACGGCCTCGCCGAACCGGAGCGCGTCCAGGTCGCCCGCGCCCTCGTCGAGCATCCGGGCGGTCATCGACGCGAGGCCCGCGTCGTGGCCGTCCGCGGCGGTCAGCGGGCCGCCCGTCCGGAAGACGAGCGCGGCGGCCGTGAGAGGCAGGGCGGGGGCGCTCCAGAACTCGACGGGGATTCCGTTCGCGAGAGTGAATCGCTCGGGTGCCGGCGGCCGGAACGCGGCGGGAACGCCGTCCTTCGGACGCGCGTCGCGCGGGCCGGGAGAACGCTTCGGCTGTTCGGGGAGGACGCGGAAAAGGACCCGCGCGTTCTGCGTGATCACGCGCCGCGCGGTCTCGAGGACGGCCGCTCTCGTCGCGTTGCGATAGCGGTCGAGATCCCGCTGGAAGCCGTTCGGCTCGCCCCAGAAGAACTCGTACTGATTCATGTAGTCGGCCCGCGTCTCGAGGCGCTGCAGAGCGGTCAGCTTGCCGGCTTCGATCGAGGCCTTCCGCTCGTCGAGCTCCTTTTCGGTCGGTCCTTCCTTGAGGAAGCGTTGGAGCTCCTCGTCCACGACTTTTTCCACGCGGTCGAGGTCCGCGTCGGGGCGCGTCTGCACGTCGATGCGGAAGACCGAACCGAGAAGCTGGCTCTCGTTGTTCGCCGTGACGGACGTCGCGAGCGCTTCGTCGATGACGAGGCGCTTGTAGAGGCGGCTGCTCTTGCCTTCGGCGAGGACGGCGGCGACGAGGTCCGTCTCCGCGTCGCCCGGTCCGAAGCCCTTCGGCGCGTGATACGCGAACGTGAGCTGCGGGAGCTGGACCTTGTCGAAGGCGACTCCCCGCTTCACGCCGTTCAGCGTCGCGGAGGGCACGTCGTGCCGCGGGGGCTCGGCGCCGCGCGGCAGCGTGCCGAAGAGCTTCTCGACGAGAGGGCGGACTTCCTTCGGGTCGAAATCGCCTGCGACGACGAGGCTGGCGTTGGACGGCGTGTAATACGCCGCGAAGAAGTCCTTCACGTCGTTGACCTGCGCCGCCTTCAGGTCCTCCTCCGTCCCGATCGGCGAGAAGTGGTAGGGGTGCGCGACCGGGAAGAGCAGGTACTGGATGGCGAGCTCCGCGCGGCCGTAAGGCTGGTTCTCGTACGTCTGCCTCAGCTCGTTCAGGACGACGTCGCGCTGCAGGTCGAGCTTCTTCTGGTCCATCGCGCGCGCGAGGTCCTCGAGCCGGTCCGCGTCGAGCCAGAGGAGCGTCGGGAGCAGGGAGGCGGGGCCGGACGAGAAGTAGTTCGTGCGGTCGGCGCTCGTGGACGCGTTGTTCGTCCCGCCCGCCGCCTCCATGATCCGGTCGAATTCGCCGGTCGGCACGCGCTCGGTGCCCATGAACATGAGGTGCTCGAACAGGTGGGCGAAGCCGCTGCGTCGCGGCTGCTCGTCCTTGCTGCCCACGCGGTACCAGATGTTCACGGCGGCCACGGGCAGCGTGTGGTCCGGATAGAAGATCACGGTCATTCCGTTCTTCAGCGTCACTTTTTCGACGGCGAAGCTCTGCGCGGAGGCCGGGACGGCCGCGACGAGCACGGCGGCGAGAACGAAGGCGATCCTGGCGGCACGTCGGGTCATGAAAATCCCTCCAGCGGTCCCGGGACACGTTGACGCGCTGAAGAGTAC
>DATGDV010000290.1:0-4354 GCA_035310685.1 Thermoanaerobaculia bacterium | reverse complement strand
CTAGCGGCGGTCGACGGGGCCTTCGGGCAGGAGCTTTCCGAGAAGGCGATCGCCCGCCAGAAGATGCTCCACAAGCGGGATCGGCGGCCCTTCGGCGACGCGTCCCGCCGGATCGTAGCCGGGCCGGCTCCCGTCGAAGCTCGCGGCCACGCGATAGCGCCCATCCTCGGGAGCGAAGTAGAAGAGCAGAAGCTTCCCCCACGGCATGACGGTGCCCGTCGACGCGCCGAGCGCCATGGCGTCGTGCTCCTGGCTCGAACTCCAGCACACGAGCCCCGCGTCCTGCGGGCGGCAGCCCGTGCCCTGCTCGGCGAACCAGAGAAACGCGTGGTTCACGACGGCAGGCCCCCAGAGGAGGTTCGCCCACGACGCTGCCAGGTAAGGCGCCTTCGTGGCCTGGAACGCGGGAACCGCGCGGTCCATGAAGAGGACGACCTCCGTTCCGGGCACGAGACGCGGCGTGTCATCGAGGAGCGAGCGCAGCTCGCGCCGGTGCCGCCGCCACTCGGAAAGGTAGAAATCCTGACGCTCGATGCCGCCCGCGACGCCGAGCCCCACGAAGACCGCGGGAAGAGCGAGAGCAAGAGCCGGGCGGCGGAGCCGCCGCGCGAGGACGGTCGCCGCGAGCGCGACCGCCAGCGATGCGGGGATCCGCGAGACGACGTGAGTGCGGTAGAAAACCTCCGCGAACTGGACGCCCGCGAAAGCGGCGTTCGTCGCGACGACCATGAGAAGAGCGACGCCGAGGACCGCCAGTTCCCGGCGGGTTCCGCCTGCCGTCGGACCGTCGCCGGGCTCCTCGATGGCGCGCCCCGCGCGTACGAACGCCAGCGTGCCGGCGAGCGCGGCGGCGGCGAGGATCCAGCCTGGAATCACCGTGGGCGGCACGTCTCCCCATACGGGCCTGTCGAAGACCCATTGCCAGGGCAGGAAGTTGTTCGAGACGAGCGCGAACGCGTTCCACGCGCGGTCCAACGGCTCGAGAGGCACGAACGCCACGCTCGCGTAGCTCTTCGGGTCGAGGAGGAACTTCAGAAAGAGAGCGAGGTACGGCACGAGGACGCCCGCCCAGAAACCGCTTGCGAGGAGGACGCGCCGGTCCAAGCGGCCACGGGCCGCCCAGAAGAGGAGCGGCGCGAGCGCGATCGCGGGCACGGCGCCGTCGGCCGTGAAGACGCTCGCGTTCACGAGGAGGCCCGCGAGGAGCAGCCAGCGGAGGCCGCCGCCGTTCACCCAGCGCACGGCGAAGAGGAGCGCCGCGAGGAACGCCAGGGCCGAGAGGTTGTAGCCGAGCGCGACGAGGCTGTTCGTCAGGAGATCGCTCGTGGCCGTGAGGACGAGCGCACCCGAGAGCAGGGCGAGGCCGCGCCGTCCGGGGAAGAGCGCGAGAGTGAGCGCGTGGAGCGCCACGCCGAGGAGCAGCCACGAAACGCCGTAGAGCGCCTGGAGGACGAGGACCGGCGCGGGCGTGGCGTACGCGAGGATGTACGGGAGCCCGAGGAGGCGCCGCGTGGGAGAGCCCGCGGTCGCGAAGAGGCCGCGAAGCGGCTCGTGCGCGTGACTCTGCGCCCAGGCGAGGAGCGAAGCGTCGTCCTGGAAAAGGCCGCGGTCCGACGCGAAGAGCCCCCAGACGAGGATCGTGAGAAAGGCGTAGAGGGGAAACGCCGAGCGGCCGGCTCGCGAGGCGGTCATGGGCAGGTGAGCGATCGTACGATATCGACGCGTATCCTCCGCGCGTGCGCCGCGCCGCGCTGCTCGCCGCCGTCCTTCTCGGAGTCGCCGCCCTCGCGTGTGTCCGCCCGCGGCGCCCCTCGTCGCCGCTCCCCGAGCAGGGATTCCGCGCGGATATTTCGGCCGCGAGGCTTCCCGCGTCCGTCCCCGCGGGCTCGGTCTTCACCGCGCACGTCACCGTCCGCAACGCGAGCCCCGTCGAGTGGCGCGGCGGGCGGGGCTTGCCGAACGCGTTGAACCTCGCGTACCACTGGCTCTCGCCCGGGGGCGAGACTCTGGTCTTCGACGGCCGGCGCACGCCGCTTCCCCGCCGGGTCGCGCCCGGGGAGTCCGTGAGCCTCGAGGCGGCGATCGACGTGCCCGTCCAGCCGGGCGATTACGTTCTGGAGCTCGACCTCGTGCAGGAAAGCGTGGCCTGGTTCGGGAGCCGCGGATCGCGAACGTCTCGAGTTCCCGTGCGCGCGGATTGATGAGGGATCAGGCGATCATTTTTCGACGAAGGAGATCCGGAACACCTCGACCGAGAGATTACGCCGGTCGGCGGATCCAGGCAGGACCTCGGCGGGGCGCCAGGTCGTCCGCGACGTGAGGACCACGCGGGTGGGCGTGCCGCGCCGCCGCTCCCACGCATCCTCCGGGATCGCGAGGTCGTACGCGCGCCATGCGGAGCCCTCGGGACGAATCGCGCCGAGCGGGACGGGCTCCCGGCCGTCGGCATCCTCGAGTGCGACGTCGAGCACCGGGATGGCGGCCGGCGGCCGCGCCGCCGCGAGGGCATCGACCGGGCACGCGAGCTCCACCCGGAGCCTCGGCCCGGCCAGGACGGCCCTGACGACCCCGCGGCCTCCCATCCAGCGCGACGGCCGTCCCCAGGCATAGAAGCCCGAAAGAACGTCCGCCTCCTGCGCGGAAATCGTGAAATCCACGACGCCGGGGCGGTGCAGATCGCGGATCTCCCCGCTCTCGACCAGGAACCACGGCTTCACGCCCATCTCACGGTCCCAGGCTCCGAACACTCCGTTCAGGACGGACGCGTCGCGGGAGCCGACCGGCCCGCGAGCCAGGACGAGGCGCCGCGTCGGCCGACGGTTCGAGATCGTGAGAAGGAACCGGGTCGAGATCCTCCCGTTGTGGACGTCCGGGAAGAAGAGGTTCGTGTCGGGAACCTGGAGCGGCTGGGCGTCCGGCGGGAGAGAGCGCGCCTCATCCGCGAGCATCCCAGCGAGGCGCGTCAACGTCGCGAAGCGCCGCGCATGCGCGGCGTACACGTCCAGAGTCGCGCGGTAGAGCATCGCCCTGCGGTGCAGGAGCGCCTCAAGGCCGAACGTGGCGAGCGCGAGCCCGAGGAGCGCTGCCGTCAGCCGCCGGTCCGCACGAAGCCTCTCGTGCAATGCCGCCGCGGCAGAACCAGCGAAAAGCGCGGCCGAAATCAGCAGCAGGAAGAAATACCGATCCGCGTCGAAGAGCTCCGCGTAGGGGTAGTTCCAGCGCGCGATCGCCACGAGGGCCAGGTAGCCGAGTCCGGCGGGGAGCGCCGCGAGAGCCACCGTGGCGCCCCGGCGCGCGGACGGCGTGAGGAGGACGAGAATCGCGGCCGCCGCCAGAAGCGCGACGACGATCCCGAACGCCGCCTCCATCTTCGGGAATGACTCGACGACCCCGTACGGCTGGAGCACGCTCGGGCCCGGGAACAGGTAGCGAAACGGCGCGACCGAGGCGAGAAAGACGAACCGCTTGAGTGCGACGAGGGGCTCGGTGTGGAGCACGGCACCCGTCTGCCGCGTGTATGCGAGCCGTGTCGCAAGAAGCGCGAGAAGGGCAAGGAAGAATTCCAGCCCGCTCGCGACGCGCCGGTCGCCGGCACGCCTCCGCTCGACGATCGAGACGAAGAAGGGAGCCGACAGGAGTGGCACGAGCGTGTTGTCGCACGCGAGAGCGAAGACACAGCCGGCGGCGGCGAGGAGCCCGGCTCGTCTGCGGCCGAGGCGGTCGGCGTGGACGATCGCCGCGAGGGCGCCCGTGACCCCGGCGATCCCGATCGGGACGCCGCCGGCGCTCGGGAACCAGACCAGCATCGAGGAGAAACCGCACGGGAGAACGTAGCAGATCCCCGCGACGAGACCCGCGGCGTCGTCCTGGAGGACGCGGCGGGCCGTGAGGGCGACAAAAAGCGCCGAGAGAAGGTGGGCGGCGAAAACGAGGAGGCGCAGCGGCGTCGCATTCGTCCCGAAGACAGCCGCGCTCGCGGTCAGGAGAAAGCGCATGACGGGGACGAAGTGGTCCCCCTGCGGCCGGAAGAGGACGCTCCAGAACGGCGCGCGGCCCGCGAGGAGGTCCGCGGCAAGGTTGAGGAAGTCCATGTCGTCGTGCGCGTACGAGGCGCCGAACGTAGGGCCATAGAGCCACACCCCAAGCAGTGCCGCCGAGCCGACCGCGAGCGCGATGAATTGGCGGTTCGTCATGGCGGGCTCACGAGCCGATCCTGTCCACCCGCTCCGCGATACGCCGGCCGGCGTCGGCCCACGTCCAGCGCGCCGCCATCTCCGCCGCGGCGCGCGCTCCCTTCTCGCGCGCCTCCGCGCGGTTCTCGGCGACGTGCCGGAGCAGGTGCGCGAAGTGCTCG
>DATGDV010000289.1:0-3454 GCA_035310685.1 Thermoanaerobaculia bacterium | reverse complement strand
GCATCCACGTTCGTGCCCTTCGAGTCGTTCCACCAGCCGACGCCGTTCACGGTGCGCACGAGCGCCGTACGATGCGGGAGGCCGCGGAACGTGCGCAGCGTCTCGACGGCGGTTTCGGGCGTGACGCCGAGCGGCAGGGTGGCGGCGAGGGCGGCGAGCGCGTTCTCGACGTTGTGAGCGCCCGGCAGCGCGAGATCCGACCGCTTCGCGACGATCCGCGGCCCCTTGCCCGTCACGTCCGCGAGAAAGAGGTCGTCGGCGAGCCAGGCGCCGAGCCCCGGCGAATGGCGCCGTGAGAACGCGAGGCGCCGCGCGCGAGGCTTGACGCGCGCGACGAGCGGGTCGTCCGCGTTCAGCACCGCGACCTGCGCCTCGCGCTGATTCTCGAAGATGCGCGCTTTCGCCGCGCCGTAGTCGTCCATCGACCGGTAACGGTCGAGGTGATCGGGCGTGAGGTTCAGGTGGACCGCCACGTCGGGCGCGAACCTCCGGATGCCCTCGAGCTGGAAGGACGACAGCTCGACGACCCAGGTGCGCGGCGCCGTGCCGTTCCCGTTCGCTCCCTCCCTCGTCGCGAAGTGAATCCACGGCGTTCCGAAGTTTCCGCAGGCCAGCGCGTAATGGCCGGAACCCTTCAGGAGCGCGGCGGCGAGCGCCGTGGTCGTGGACTTTCCGTTCGTACCGGTGACGCCGACGACGACGCCCGGCAGGAGGCGCGAGGCGAGCTCAATCTCCGCGACCACGGGCAGTGCCCGCGCGCGCGCCGCGTCGAAAACGGGCAACGTCAGAGGGATTCCGGGCGACACGACGACGAGGTCGATGCCCTCGAGGAGCGATTCGGGATGCCCGCCGAGGACGTACCGGACTCCGGAGCGCTCGGAGAGGCCCTCGAGGTCGGCTTTCGCGTCCGTCCCGGTCACCTCGACGCCGCGCTCGGCGAGCGCGGCCACGGCGGCGCGGCCCGAGCGGGCGAGGCCGAAGACCGCCGCAGAGCGGATTTCGGGCAGGTCGGGTCCGAGCGAAAGCGTCATCGGAGCTTCAGCGTGGAGAGGGCGAAGAGAGCGAAGAGGATCGCGACGATCCAGAACCGGATGATCACCTTCGACTCCGGCCACCCGGCGAGCTCGAAGTGGTGGTGGAGCGGGGCCATCCGGAAGATGCGTTTCCCGCGCAGCTTGAAAGAGCCGACCTGCAGGATCACGGAGGCGGCCTCGACGACGAAGAGCCCGCCCACCAGGACGAGGAGGATTTCCTGCTTGATGAGCACGGCGACCGTTCCGAGCGCGGCCCCGAGCGCGAGGGAGCCCGTATCGCCCATGAAGACCTCGGCCGGATGCGAATTGAACCAAAGGAATCCGAGCGACGCGCCCACGATGGCCGCGCAGAAGACCGCGAGCTCGCCCGTGCCCGGAACGGACGGGACGAGGAGGTAGCCCGCCGCTTTCGCGTTTCCCGCGATGTACGCGAGGATCGCGAACGTCGCCGACGCGATGAGCGTCGCGCCGATCGCGAGCCCGTCGAGCCCGTCCGTGAGGTTTACCGCGTTCGACGACCCCACGACGACGACCGTGGCGAGAAGAACGTAGAAAAGGCCGAGGTCCGGGTGGACGTTCTTCAGGAAAGGCAGAGCGATATGGGTGGCGTCCGCGCGCGCGTCGAACAACTTCACGGATGCCCACGCCACTCCGAGCCCGATGGCGGTCTGCAGCGCCAGCTTCTGCCGGCCCGAGAGCCCGCGGTTGTTCTTTCGCGAGACCTTGCGCCAGTCGTCACCGATGCCGATGAGCATGGCGAGGACGGTCGCGACGAGAGCGACCCACACGTAGCGATTCGAGAGGTCGGCGAAGAAGAGCGTCGGGACGACGACCGCCAGGTTGATGAGGACGCCTCCCATCGTGGGAGTGCCTGCTTTCACCTGATGGCCCTTCGGCCCCTCCTCGCGGATGGACTGGCCGATCTGTCTCGCGCGAAGCCAGCGAATGAGGGAAGGCCCGAGGAAGATCGAGAGCAGGAGAGCCATGAGCGCCGCGTTCGCCGCCCGGAACGTGATGTACCGGAAGACGTTGAAAAGCGGAAGCCTGCCGTGCAGCGGATAGAGCAACCAGAGGATCATCGCGACGCCGTCTCACGCCTTTCGAGAAGCTCCTTCGCAACGAGCCGGTCGTCGAACGGAAGCGCGCGCCCGCCGACGATCTGGCGGGTCTCGTGCCCTTTGCCGGCCACGAGGACGACGTCCCCCTCGCGCGCGAGGGTGAAGGCCTCGGCGAGCGCGGCTCGGCGATCCGCCACGTAGCGCGCGGTCTTTCCGGCCGCCTCGACGCCGGCGCGAACGTCCCGAAGGATCGCTTCAGGCTCTTCCGAGCGCGGGTTGTCGGACGTCACGACGACCTCGTCGGCGAGGAGGGCCGCGATCCTCCCCATCTCCGGGCGCTTTCCCTTGTCGCGGTCGCCGCCGCATCCGAACACGACGATCACGCGTCCGCTGCCCGCCGCTGCGATGGGCCTCACGGTCCGAAGCACGCCCTCGAGGGCGGCGGGCTTGTGCGCGTAGTCCACGAGAACCATGAATCCGTGCGTGTTCGGCACGGACTCCAGCCGTCCGGGGATGCTCGTCACGGACTCGAGGCCCGCCTTGATCTCGGCCGGCGAAAGCCCGAGCGCGACGCCGGCGGCGGTCGCCGCGAGCAGGTTCTCGGCGTTCGAGCGCCCGAGGAGAGGGGAATCTATTGTTAGTACGGCTTCCGTGTCGTCCGTCTTCTCACGCTTTTGTAGGGTTCTTGAATCGCCGCTTTTTTCTTCGAAGGGGGGTGAAGAATCCGCCGTCGCTTCGTGCTTTGGCGAAGCGAGCGAAAGCGGCGGCTTTTCTTCGAAGAGGGGGCCTTTGATCTCGACCTCGAGCCGCGTTCCTGCCAGTCCCAGCGCCGCTCGCCCGACGACCGTTGCGAAGAGACCGGTTTCGCCCGCCGCTGCCGTCGCCTCCGCCATCGCCTCCGCCGCCGCGACCGCTCCAGCGAGCGCCGCGGGCCGGGTGTGCTCGACCCCCTCTTCCCCCTCCAGGAAGAAACCAACGGTCCGGGCGGCGGGCAGTCGACCCGCCAGCCTCCGCCCGTACGGATCTCCGAGATTGACGACCGCCTTCCCCCCCAGCTTGAGCATCGCGAAGAGACGCGACTTCGCCTCGAAATAGTCGTCCATGTTGCGGTGGAAGTCGAGGTGGTCGCGCGAGAGGTTGAGGAAGACCGCGACGTCGAAGGAGCACCCCGCGAGACGCTCGAGGACGAGCGCGTGCGAGGAGCATTCGAGGATCGCGGCCGTGCCGCCGTCCGCGACGAGCGCCGCGAGCATCGGCTGCAGCTCCGTGGCCTCCGGCGTCGTGTGCGGCGCCGGAATCGCCGCCGTGCCGCCGCTGCGGTAGACGATCGTCCCGAAGAAACCTCGCTTTTGATGGTGGAGG
>DATGDV010000288.1:0-4748 GCA_035310685.1 Thermoanaerobaculia bacterium | reverse complement strand
CTGCTTCGCGCGGGCGAGGTCGGCGAGCAACAAAAGCGCGCGCTCGGCCTCCTCCGGAGTCGGAAGCCCTTCGGGGAGCGCGAGCGTCGCGCGATGCGGACGGAGCGCCTCTCCGAGCGACTGCAGGCGCTCTTTCGCGCCGTCGCGGCGTGCCGTCACGGCGACGAGCTGTCGCCGCGGCTCCTCGGCGGCACGTGCGCGGCGGTGCGCCTTGAGCAGCGACGAGGTGTCGCGATACCCCGCCGCCCGCGCGAGACGGTCGAGCCTCAGGCGCGTGTTCGAGAGCCGCTTGCGCAGCTCGACGGCCTTGCGCCGGCTCACGGACTCCTCCTCGCGCGCCCGGGCCTCGTCGCCGAGCCGGTAGCGGATCGCGCGCGCCCAGGCGATGCCCCCGAAAAGGCCGAGCGAGAGGACGAAGACCGCGGCGGAGGCCATCAGGTAGACGGGCTCCCCCGCGGAACGCCAGGCGATCCATGCCACGAAGGGCACGAGGAGCGCGGAGACCAGGACGAGCGACCGCGCGAGCCTCACGCGCTGCGCCCGCTCTCCGGCGGCGATCGCGGCGGTGGCTCCGGCGTCGGCGACGCGCCGGTCCAGCTTGACGCCCTCGAGCTCGAGCGCCGCGCGTTCCTCCTCGGCGGCGGCGAGAAAGGCGCGATCCTCCGAAGGCAGCGTCTCGAGACGCACGAAGTCCTCTGCAAGGCCGTCCCGGCGGAGGCTGTTCCAGCGATCCTCGAGGAGCCGCTCGGCGTCCGCGAGATCGCGCGACGTCGCGAGCTCGACCCGAAGCATCTCCTCGAGGCTCGCGCGCTCGGCTTCTCCGAGGCGGGCGGCGGGCCCGAAGCGCCGGCCCGTCTCTTCCGCCTCCCGTGCGGCGAGCCGAAGGCTCTCGGCATATGCGGTCCGCGCCGTCTCCAGGGCTTGCGGACGGTTCCCGCGCTCCTCGCGCAGCCGGTCCACCGCCGCCAGGGCGTCGTCGGAAAAGAGCTCGGCTTCCGGCCCGAGCGCCCGCGCTTCGCTCTCGGTCTCGCGCTGCCGGACGAGCGCCGAGGCGAGCGTCTCGCGCCGCCGCGCGAGCGCGTGGCGGTGGGCGAGGACCTCGACGAGCGCGGCCATCTCCGCGGCCTGCCGCGCTTCGTCGTGCGCTTTCACGCATCCGGAGAGACGCGCCGAGGCCTGGGCCGCCGCGGCGCGCCGCGCCGCCAGCTCCGACCGCCGCTGCTTCAGACTCTCGACGCGCCTGCCGAGCCGCGCGATCTCGGTGTCCACGGAGATCTTCGTGCCCGCGAAGGGCTCCGGCATCTCCAGGAGAACCCCGTCGAGAGTCTTCAGCGCGCGCACGACCGACGCTTCTCCTCCGCCCGAGTCGGCGATGCGCGCGAGCTCGACCGTCAGGCCGGCGTCGAGAGAATCGCGGTCGAGGACGTTCTGCGAGACGTAAGCCGTCGCGCGGAACAGGTCCTCGGTGAGGCCTCCCGTCACGGTTTCGCCGAATGCATCACGGTTCCCGGGGCGCAGGAACTCCTGAGTCCGGTCGAGCCCGCGGTCGCGGTCCACCACGCGGATCGTGCCGGCCTCGAGATCGCGGTCCACGGACCAGCGGACCCCGCCCGCCTGGACGTCGAGGCCCACGCGGAGCGGAGCGCCGCTTCGCGGCCTCCTCACCTCCCGGATCCGCGCCGCGACGCCGCGCGTTCTCGACAGTCCGTAAAGGGCCGCGACGATGGCCTCGCAGAGCGTCGTCTTGCCCGTCTCGTTCGGGTCGACCGCGAGCAGCACGCGTCCCTCGGGCCATGCGAGGTCGAGATCCCGAAGCGCAGCGAATCCTTCGATGCGGATGCGCTCGATCTTCATCGGTCCTCGAGTTCCGGCGGCCTGACGGGCCTGCCCGCGAGCGCATCGCGTCCGAGCCGGAGCGCGAGGTCGGCGACGCGGCGCCTCTGCTCGTCCGGAGCCGCCTCGCGGTACGCGAGCAGGTCCGAGGCGAAGCGGCCCTCGGCCGAGCGCGGCCCGGGCTCGGGCGCGGGCGGCTCGGTGTGGTCCCGGATCGCGAGATGCCTCACGCGCGCGGCGAGCGGCCGGACGGCGTCCGCAGGGCGCGCGCCGAACGCCTGCGTCCCCGTCAAGGTCACGCGCACGAGATCCGGAATCTGGACTTCGGCCTCGGCGAGCGCGGCCTCGACCCGCTCGAGGAGGGGGCCCGCCTCGAGCTCGCTCACGTCCACGACGAGATCGCGCACGGTGCGGGTATCGGCCGGGATCGTCTCGATCCGTGCCGGACCTTCGTCCGGCAACGTCACTTTCAGGAAGACCCGCGGACCGGCCTCGTCGAGGCCTCGCCCCGTCGGGCAGCCGGCGTAAGCCCCCATGGGGCGGCCCTCATCGTCGAAGACGACGTGGTGGTGATGGTGATGGCCGAGCGCCGCCCACGAGAAGCCCGCGTCCGTGATCTCGCGCGCCGAGAAGGGCGCCGTGCGCTTCGTCCCCCGTGGGGAATCGGGCCCGGTGTAGGACTCCAGGGAGCCGTGGAGAAGCAGAAGCGCGTGGGGCGTCGAGGGGCGCGACGGCGGGGGCGCGAGCGGGCGGTCAACGACCATGGCCGGAGACAGGTAGGCGCGGCCGACCACCGTGACGTCGTCGCGCTCCGGAAAAGGCACGGCTGTCCATTCCGGGGAGCGAAACACGAAGACGTTCTCCGGCCACGCCCTCATCCCGAGCGCGGAGAGAAGCGCCGGGTCGTAGTAGCCGCCCGGCCCCGCGAAATCGTGATTCCCCGGCGCCACGAAAACGGGGCGCGGCGCGAACGAGGCGAAAGCCTCCAAGAGGCGGTGGATCGTCGCGGCCGGGACGTTCTCGGCGTCCCACAGGTCGCCCGGGACGAGCAAGGCCTCGGAGCCGCAGGTCGCCGCCGCGGCCACGGCCCGCTCCGCGGCTGCGTCCACCTCGTCGCGCCGGACGGCCCGGACTTCGGGCGAGAGCGACAGGCCGCCGCCCGCAAGAGCGGAGCCCACATGCCAGTCGGAAGACTGCAGAAACGTCAGGGACCGCCCGGAGGACACCCCCTAGTTTCGCATTACGCGGCCGATTCCTTCGAGTCGGGCTCGCTGCTCAGGCCCGCGATCGCGCTGCGGTTGATCTTGATCTTCACCGTGTCGGCGATCTTCAGCCACACGATCTGGTCCTCGACCTGCTGGACCGTGCCGTGGATGCCGCCGGACGTCACGACCCGGTCGCCCTTCTTCAGGCCGGCGAGAAGCGCCTTCTGCTTCTTCTGCTGCTTGCGCATGGGCGCGAGAAGCACGAAGTAGAAGATCACGAACATGAGGACGTACGGAACCATCTGCACGAGCGGCGAGGTCGCCGCCGCCGGCGCCGCCTGAAGGAGGATCGGGTTCATGTCGAGTCCTTTCCGATCGATCGCGACCACCTCGGGAGCGTTTCCGCCGCCCATGCCGCGTACCGTTTCGCGTCGAGAGCCTCACGGATTCCCCGCATCAAGTCAAGGATCGCCGTCAGGTTGTGAACTGTCATCAGGGTCGCCGCCGTGGACTCGCCCGCGACGAACAGATGCCTCAGGTACGCCCGCGAGTGGCGCCGGCACGTGGGACACGAGCAGCCCGGGTCCGGCGGCGCGTCGTCCTCTCGATAGCGGGCGTGCTTGATCGCCAGCGTGCCCCGCGCGGTGTAAAGAAGGCCATGGCGCGCGGCGCGCGTCGGGAGCACGCAGTCGAAGAGGTCGAAGCCGGCGGCGACCGCGTCGAGGAGGTCGTCCGGGCGTCCGACGCCCATGAGATACCGCGGCTTTTCGGCGGGAAGGAGCGGGGCAATGTGCGCGACCATCGCGCGCATCTCGGCTTTCGGCTCGCCCACCGAGAGGCCGCCGCACGCGAAGCCGTCGAAGGGAAGCGACGCGACCGCTGCGACGCTTTCCTCGCGCAGGCGCGGGAAGAGGCCGCCCTGGACGATCCCGAAGAGCGCGCCGCGGTCGCCCCCGAGCGCGAGACGCCTTTCGAACGAGCGCCGCGCCCAGCGGTGCGTGAGCTCCATGGACGCGCGCGCGACGTCTTCGGTCGCGGGGTACGGCGTGCACTCGTCGAGGACCATCGCGACATCGGACCCGAAGTCGCCGAGCTGGAGGTCGACCGCACGTTCCGGCGACAGGAGGTGCGCCGACCCGTCCACGTGGCTCCGGAAGAGAACGCCCTCCTCGGAAAGTTTTCGGCTTCCCGCGAGGGACATCACCTGATACCCGCCGGAATCCGTGAGGATCGGCAGATTCCACGCGACGAACCGGTGGAGGCCGCCGAGGCGGCGGATCACGTCGCCCCCGGGGCGGAGCATGAGATGGTACGTGTTCGCGAGCACGATCTCGGCACGCGCCGCCTCGAGATCGGCCCACCGCGCGGCTTTCACGGTTCCCGCCGTGCCGACCGGCATGAACGCGGGCGTCTCGACGGTCCCGTGGTCGAGTGTCAGGCGCCCGCGCCGCGGCCCGCGCGCATCCCCGCCGAGAACCTCGAAGCGCAGCATCCTAGAGGCCGACGCGGGCCGTGAGCGAGATGCCGAGCGCGCTCTTGTCCGTCCGGTACCAGCCTCCGAGATCCACCTTCGCGGGGCCGAGGACCAGCCCCGCGCCGCCCGTGAAGGCCGGAGAGCGGTCCGGGGACTCGAGGTTCACCGAGGCGCCCGCGCGCAACGCGACGAGCAGCATCTCCCACTCGATCCCGCCGCCGAGCTGCCTTTCGCGC